>NZ_JBSGBY010000250.1:0-11525 GCF_053601505.1 Nocardia sp. NPDC004722 | reverse complement strand
TCGCAGCCCCTAACCCGCTGTCATCCCCCCGACGGGGCGGGGCGGACTCCCGCGCCGCCGCTTCGGCATTCGCACTACTTCCCGGGCAGGGTGCGGCTCGCCGGGCGGAGCACCCAGGAGGCGAGGATCAGGCCGGTGACGCCCGCGGTCACGGTGAGATGCATTCCGGCGGCGCCGTAATCCTTCTCGACGAGGTGGGAGATGAAGGCGCCGCTCAGGTTGAAAAACATTCCGGCGTAAGCCCATTCCTTCAGGCGGGGGAAGCCGGGGACCAGGATCGCGGCGCTGCCGAGCAGTTTCCAGGTGGCTAGTAGCGGCAGCAGGTAGGTGGGGAAGCCGAGGATGGTGTGGGTTTCCAGCGTTCCGTACTGGCGGGTGAGTTCGCCGTAGGCGCCGCCGCTCAGGACGAATACCACCAGCAGGGTGCATGCCCAGTAGGCGATGGTGCGGGCCTGGGCACGGGTGGCGGGGCGGGTCTGGATCGAGGGCTGCGCGATGGTGGTCATGGGTTTCTCCTGTCGAATGCGCCGTCTCGCTGTCACCTCCTCGACCAGAGGGAGCCGGATTGTGTGACAGCGCAATCCATTCGAATCGCCGCATATGTGACGACCAGCACACCCGGTCACATTCCGTCGCCCCCGCCGGTCGAGTGAGCGAACCCGAAAACAACGGCAGAAACGAGAAGACAATGGCACTGCAGGTCACCACCATCATGCTGGCGGTCGAGGACATGGAGCGGTCCAAGGAGTTCTACGTCGCCCTCGGCGCGAAACTCGGCCAGGACTTCCCCAACTTCGCCTCCTTCGAACTCGACGGCGGCTCGGCACTCGGCATCTACCCCACCGATCACGCCGCCAAGGACGCGGGCGTCTCCCCCGAAGGTTCCGGCTTCCGTGGCGTCTCCTTCCACCACATCGTCACCACCCCCGAGGAGGTCGACGCCGTGGTCACCACGGCCCTCGACGCGGGCGGCGCGCTGGTCAAACCCGCCGCCTCGGCCGGCTGGGGCGGCTACTTCGCCTACCTCGCCGACCCGGACGGCCACCTCTGGAAGATCGCCGCCGCGTGAGCCAAGCCCGTGCGAATGCCTTGGCACACAACCCCTCTCGAGGTTCGTCCGCGCCGCCGCATGCCGGCGCGGGCGAATGTTCCGGTTGGGTGAGGGGTGCGGGTCGGCTATCTTGAGCTCGTCGGGTGGGAGTGAGCGGGAGCCGGAACAGCAGTGGTGGGCAGGAGTACGGCCGAGGAGCGGAACAGTACGGCCGAGGGGGAGATTCGCTCGCCACGAGCCCTTTTCGCGCGGCGATTCACGGAACTCTATGAGGCCGCCGGGAATCCGACGCTGCGCCGGGTAGCCACCGCTGCCGAGACCCGTATGCGGGCGGCGCATGGTGCGCGGCCGGGTGGGGCGTCGGCGCAGCGGATCAGCGACTGGAAGGCCGGGCGGAATGTGCCCGCCCGCTTCGAATCACTGCTGCCGGTGGTGCTCACCCTCGTGGAGCTGGCCCGCAAGGCGAACCAGCCGTTGACCAGGCAGCTGGCCGAACCCAAAGAGTGGCAACGCCTCTGGCAGGCGGCCACCTCGTGGGATCCGGACGAGGACTCCGAAGCGGCCTGCCCGTACCCGGGACTGAGCCCGTATCGCCGCGAGGACCGGCAGCGGTTCTTCGGCCGCGCGGCCGCCACCTCCGAACTCGTCGACCTGGTGCGCGACTCGACCGGCCTGGTCGTCGTCACGGGCGCGTCGGGCGCGGGCAAATCTTCGCTGCTGGCCGCGGGCCTGATACCCGCTCTGGCGGACTGGGAGGTCACCACCGCCACCCCGGGCTCCGACCCGCTGGCCACCCTGCTGACGGTATTCGGCAGTCCCCCAACGGAATCCGGCACCCTCGCCGCGGCGCGGGCACGGCTCGCCTTGGCGCCACGCACCGCCCCGACCTCACCGGCCGCCCCGGCTCCTTCACCCGACCCGACCCCGCAGGCCGACCCTGCTCCCTCGGCCGACCCTGCTCCCTCGGTCGGCTCCGCCCCGCACACCGACGGCCCCCGCCGCCTGCTGCTCCTCGACCAGTTCGAGGAGGTGTTCACCACCTGCACCGACGAGGCGGCACGAACGGAATTCCTCACCATCCTGCACGAATGCGCAACGCGCGCCGAGGATCCGATCACCGTGGTCGTAGCCCTGCGCGCCGACTTCTACGCGCACTGCCTGCACCACCCGGTGCTGCGCGAGGCCCTCGAGCACCGCAGCTACCCCCTCGGCCCGATGGGCCAGGACGAACTGGCACAGGCGATCTCAGGCCCGGCCCGCGCCGTCGGCCTGGAACTCGAGCCCGGCCTCGAGGAACTCGTCATCACCGAACTGTGCGGCGCCGCCGACCAGCACGGCCACCGCACCTACGACCCCGGCGCGCTCCCCCTGCTCTCCCACGTCATGGCCGCCACCTGGCAGCACCGCGACGGCCGCCGCCTCACCACCACCGGCTACCGCAAGGCCGGCGGCGTCGTCGGCTCGGTCGCGGAAACCGCCGAATACGCCTGGAACGAACTGACTCCCGGCCAGCAGGACGCCGCCCGAGCCATCCTGCTCGGCCTGGTCACCGTCCGCCGCGATGCCCGCGACACCCGCCGCCCCGGCCTACGCCCCGACCTCCTCGCCCGCGCCGCCAACCTCGAAGACGCCACCGCCGCCCTCGAACTCCTCTCCCGCACCCGCCTCATCACCCTCGACGCCGACGCCGTCACCCTCACCCACGAAATCGTCCTCACCGCCTGGCCCCGCCTCCGCACCTGGATCGACGAAGACCGCGTCGGCTACCTCGTCCGCCAACGCCTGGAGACAGACGCCGCCGAATGGGCTGCCCAGGACCGGGATTCGTCCCTGCTCTACCGCGGCACCCGCCTGCGCAACGCCCTCGACAATGTCAACCCGCCCCCGGTGGGTCCCCTGGCCCAGGAGTTCCTCGCCACCGCGGCGAAGACCCGCACCCGAAACCGCCGCCGATCGGTCCGGACTAAGGCGATACTCACGGTGCTCGCCGCCGCACTGCTGGTGTTCGCCTTCGGCGCGTACGACCAGAGCAATCTCGCCGAACAGCGGCGCGGCGACAAGGATTTCGCCGCCGTCCTGGCCGAGGCGAACCGGGTGCGGCCGGTCGACCCGTCGCTGGCCGCCCAGTTGAATCTGATCGCCTGGCGCATGCGCCCCAACGATATGACCGCTCGATCCCAGTTGTTGCAGACCCAAAATCAGCCGTTGATGGCTGCCACCGCGATGTTCGCCCAGACGGTGGACAAGATCGCTTACAACAAGCGCGGCACCGTGCTGGCGTCGATGTCCAACGACGGAGCCTTGCGGCTGTCGGACGCCACCGATCCGATACACCCCGGCATCTTGGGCAAACAGTTCGATGGCATAGCGGATTTCGCGTTCAGCCCCGATGGGACGGAACTGGCGACCGCTCCCATCACCACGACGGGTGCCCCCTCCGACGGCGCGCTATGGGACATCTCCATCCCGTCCGAACCCCGTCGGATGGCCGCACTGCCCGGCTTGCCGTCCCGAGCCCGCGTCGTATTCCTGCCGCAGGGCCACACGCTTGTCACCCTCACCACGACACAGCTGACGGTGTGGGATACGAGCAACCCGACCGCGCCGGTCATGGGCGCGACCCGACCGCAGGGCTCTTGGGCCGAGGAGGTTCGGATCAGCCCGGACGGCCGACTACTGGCGCTGATCCGCTTCCCGAAGGCGGTCGACGACCAATCCTTGATCAACCGCACGGTCGAACTCTGGAGCCTCGCCGACCGGACGAACCCGACGCTGTTGACCACGAGTGTCACCGACTCCACGACCGCCCGCGGGATCTCCTTCAGCCCGGACAGCACCCTGCTGGCCATCGGCACCGGCGACGGAACGATGCATGCGACCGGCGACAACGACTCGCACATCGAGCTCTGGAATGTCGGCGACCCGGTACACCCGCGTCGAGTGACGACCTTCGATCCGACACTCGGGGAAAGCCTGTGGGCGTTGGAGTTCTCTCCCGACGGGCACACCCTGGCCGCGAGTAGCGGGCGATCGGCCGGGCTGTGGAACGTCACGGATCCCACCGCACCGACCGCACTGGGGAATCCGCTGTCGAGCAGTCCCGGCCTGTGCCATTACACCGATTTCGCCATGCCCTGCAGCAGTGGCCCCAAGGTGCTCGCCTTCACCCCCGACGGTCGCACCGTCACGGCCGGTGGCTGGACCGGTGACATCCGAGCCTGGTCACTGCCGCCCGCCATTCTCACCGAGCATGCCGGGTGGGCGAGCAAGCCCATCTTCGACGCGGCCGGGGATCGAATGGCGACAATGTCCAGTGATGGTCGAATCGCCCTATGGGACAGTCGAAAAGACCGATCACCAGCCCTGCTCGGCGATTATCGGATCGCACCCACCCTGGGCCACTTCGAGTTCGCTCCCGATGGGAACGCGATCCTGCTCCGCGCCGACATTGGGTCCGCCGACACCACAGAACTGCTCGACACCTCCGACCCGGCGCATATTCACCCGTTGACGGAATGGAAGCTGTCCGCCAACCGAAACGGCAGCCCGGCGATCAGCCCGGATTGGCACCTCACCGCTGTCGTCGGCGACGATCGCATGCTCCATCTGTGGAATACCGCGGATCGAACCCGACCGACTCCGGTCGGCAATCCGATTCCGGTATCGGCCCATTACGCCGGGACGACCTTCGGACCCGACAACAAGTCGCTGTTCGTGCGCGATTACATCCGGGACCAGGGGAAGTACCTCTGCACCCTGACCTTGTGGAATATCGCCGATCCCGCCCAACCGCAACGCGTCGCCGAATTGATGCGCGGCCCCAGCGAGGAGCTCAACGCCTTCGCCCTCGCCCCCGACGCACGAACCTTGATCCTTTCCAGCAATGAGCTGATCCAGAGCTGGGACATCGGCGATCCGACACGGCCTACCCGTGTCGGTGAACCGGTCGCCGCACACACTCTCACGATTCGCAGCGTCTCCTTCCCCACGAGTGGCCGCACCATGCTCACCAGTGGTGACGACGGAGGCGTCCAACTCTGGGACTTCACCGACCGCGCGCACCCCCAACGCACAGTCACATTGGCGGATTCATCCGCGCACGAGTGGAACGCCACCTTGTCGCCGGACGGGCTCTACGCCGCCGCCGGCAGCCGCGACGGCGCACTCCGGCTGTGGGACTTGAACGAACAGCACGCCGTCGACCGCGTCTGCGCGGTCACCGGCGCGATGTGGACCGAAGACCTCTGGCACCGCTACCTCCCCCAGCTCCCCTACAACCCACCGTGCAAACACCGGTAGCCCACCGGAATTTCCCCGCGCCCCACCCGGTTACCAGCAACGGCAACCACAAAGGACGGGTGAGATGAACGCATTCAACGAATCGGTGATCGAAGAGTTCCGCGCGAACGGCGGCAAGGTGGGCGGCCCCTTCGAGGGCCGCGACAACATGGTCCTGATCACCACCACCGGCGCGAAATCCGGTCGCGCCGTGACCAACCCGCTGGTCTACGTCCCCGACACCGACCGCATCGTCCTCATCGCCTCCAACGGCGGCGCCGACAACCACCCCGCCTGGTACCACAACCTCCGCGCCAACCCCGAACTCACCATCGAACTAGGCACCGAAACCTACACCGGCAAAGCCGAATTCCTCACCGGCCAGGAAGCCGACGACCTCTACGACCGCATGATCGACCTCATGCCCGTCTTCACCGAATACCGCGAGAAGACCACCCGCAAAATCCCCGTAGTAGCGGTCTACCGCCAGCCGGCCTAACCGCCCAGTGGCACACCCTGGAGGCGAAATCAGACAAATCCCCTCCAGGATGTGCCACTCGATGACTTCCTGAGCCTCGAATCAAGCCGGGCAGTCGAACTCGCCGACTGTCACCCCGGCCGTGAAGGCATCCCATTCACCGGGGGCGAAGATCAGGGCTGGACCTTGAGGATCCTTCGAATCGCGAACTGTGACTCTGCCGTCCACGAAGAAGGCGGCTTCCACGCATTCCGCTTGGGTTCCGCTGTAGCTGCTCTTGAACCATTTCAGTGCTCGATTCGGTTCGATGCTCATAGTGCGCGCTCGTGTTCCTTCGCAAGGTGCCGGATGAGAGTCCGGCTCTGATGGATATTCAGCGTCGAGGCGTGCAAGGCCTCGAACGCTTGCTTGAATTGCCTTACCGCAGTGTCCTTCTCCTGATAGAGCTCGCCGGTGTAGCCCTCTTGGTAGACGATCGGGGGCTCGACCGGGTGTCCTCTGCCGTCGGCTCCGAAGTCGAGCAGCACGAACGAACTCATGGGTTCGCCGGCTGGGCATCCGGCAGTGAACGGCAGAATTCCGATGCTGATGTGGTCCTTGTTCATCAGCTCGTCGAGTCGTCGAAGCTGCGCTGCCATGACACGTGGTGTGCCCATGATGCGGCGAAAAGTGGCCTCGCCGATCACGGCTCGGACATGGATCGGCTTCATCGTCCGCAGGATCGACTTCTGCCGCCGCAGGCGGAACTGGACATGTTGGTCGATGTCGGCCGGGCTGGGAGCCAGGGGACCGGATGAGATCACCGCGCGTGCGTAGTCAGCGGTCTGGAACAGGCCCGGAACGAGCTCTGGCTGATAGATCTCGAGAGATTCAGCGACCGCCTCCAGTCCCACATAGACATTGAAGCCACGCCGCACCTTCAAGACACTGCTGTAGTCGTTCCACCACGACTTCTCGTTGGCCTGCCGGCCGAGATTGACCATGGCTTCGATGGTTTGGTCATCGGCGTCGTACATCTTGCACAGCGCACGGATATCCACCTCGCGCGGCGATTCCAGCCTGCCGACTTCGAGCCGCTGGAGCATGGACGGGCTCCACTGGATGAGCTTGGCCGCGTCGGCGATGGTGAGGTTCGACTCGTTCCTTAGTTCGCGCATGTATCGGCCCAATTGGCGGCGTGGAAGGGCCGGGTCGGACGTGGCGGTCACGGTACCCCCTGATCCAGGTCGTACAGATTCATGGTGAATCTGCTTCTGATTCAGTGCAAGAAAGCTTCTGGTTTACGACAAGAACGCTGCAGGGCCTATCGATGACTTGCGGTGAATATTCACCACAAACATTGTGGCAGTTCAGCGCCGGTGATGAGCTTGGAATGCGTCCGGCTGGGGTGCACTCCACTCCGACACTCCCGCCGGGCGCGCTCAGGTTGCGGCGATCGGGAGGTTGTCATGAATCTGCTGTACTGCGAGGCGGATCCGGGGGTGCTTACGCGGGAGCTGGCTTATCTGGTGTGGCGGGTGCATCGGTATTGCGATCGAGACCGGTGTCGGGCGCGGCGGCGGGCCCGGGCCGTGCTGGAGGAGATCGCTTGTGCCGGTGGCGAGGTCGGGGAGGCGCGTCGTGGGTGCCGATGAGAGGGGGTGGGTGGGGGATCACTGCGCTGAGGGGCGGATCGTGCCGATCGGTCTGGAGCGGGCGTTGGGAATTCTCGCGATTCATGCCACCTGCGAACCCGAGTGTCCGCGGCGATGCAGTGCGAGGGAGTACCTCGAGAGTCATCCGGAACACGTGCGGCGGTAAGACCGCGAAACTCACTGGAGGTGGGCAATGCTTCTCGAATTCTGTTTGATGGCAACAGTTTCGGTGTGCGCACTGGTGGCGTTTCGCGTGCATCGCGACCCTCCGGCGACAGCGGCACGGCACAGCCGCGACCGCTACTCGGTCGCCGCGATCCGTGCCCGCATCGAAAACGAGAACGCCGGGACGGCCGCACGGCGGGCAGCCTGAAGAGGTGACGAAAGTCTTACAGATCTGTTGACGTGGACACCAAAGCGCGACTGGATGATTGACTGCGAGGCGGGAGGACGACATCGAACTGTCGCTCAGGGCATATGACACTTCACATCTTGCAGATCATTCTCGCGATCTACCTCATCCTGCTGTTCCTGCTGCTCTGCGGGGTTGTGGTCTGGATGGTGCTGGGGTTTCCGAGACGCTGGGATCAAGTCAAGATCCCGCTCATCGTGTATCCGGTCTACCTCGTGGTGGTGGGAGTCATCTACGCGGTGCGGTGGGCGCGCCGGAGATGGCGTGAGCGAACCTGGCAACGATCGGACCACTGATCCACCCGGCCATCGCAAGTTCAGGTGGCCATTCAGGGTGATCCCCGATGCGGCTGAACAGCGTCGGAGGCCACGATGGAGACCATGACGAGAACGAGCGACTGGTCCAAGAGCGCCGGGCGTACCGGCTTCTCCGATCAGCTTCACGATCTGTGGCAGACCCGGCCGATGCGCTTTCCGAAGGATGGGCCGGTCGCGGGGGTGGCCGTCGGGTTCGGGCGTCGCTTCAACGTGGATCCCGTGCTGGTGCGGGTGGCGTTCGTGGTGTCGGCGCTGTTCGGCGGGGCCGGGATCGTGCTGTATCTGGCCGCGTGGCTGCTGCTCAACCAGGCGGGTGACCAGTCCTCCGCGGCCGAATCGCTCTTCGGCCGCGGGCAGTCCTCGCAGTCCTCGTCCAAGACCATCGTGCTGCTGGTGGCGCTGGGGATCGCGGTGAGCACGGCGGGGCCCGTCGGCGTCGGGCTCGGCGGCTCCGGAATCATCGGGTTCTTCCTCATGCTGGTCGGCTGGTGGCTGCTCTACCAGCGCCAACCCCAGCCGCCCGCCTACTATTTCGAGCAGGCGAGCGCGGACAACCTGCTCAACACCGGCTACCCGGGCACCACCAACCCGTTCTGGACCGGCTACCCCGGCACCAACGCGGTCACCTTCGAAACCTACGGGCCGTACACCACCATGCCCGACCACTACGAGCCCGACCCGAGTCAGGCCGCCTCGGAACCCGCTGCCGCGCAAAGCATGTCACAATCCGACAGCGGACAGAGCATGTCGCAGTCCGCGTCCGGGCAGAGCATGTCCCAGCAGCAGACCGGCGACGCCGAGAACGTGACCGAGGTACTCGACACCCGCTACGCCCCCGCCTCCTCCGTCGCCGACACCGTCATCCTGAGCAAGCCCGGCTCCGCCCCGGCGGCATCGGAAGCGCAGAGCACCGGGCAGCATCACGGGACTTCCTTGCAGCAGCGCGGCCAAAACTCCTCGGCCCCCGTGGATCTCACCAAGCCCGAGACCCCGGACGCGGCCGCCGATGAGCCCGCCACCGGCGCCAGCGATACCCCGCCTGCCACCACGGCTCCAGACTCCGGCTCCGACAAAGCTCCTGCCCTGCACCGCATCCCGCCCACCGGCGACCGCCCCCGCACCGGTTTCAGCCCGGCACCCATCTCCCCCGACTTCGGCCCCACCCCACCCGGCTGGGACCCGCTCGGTGTAGCGCCACTGGCCTGGGATCTCCCCGAACCCGGCATGCCGCCCCGACAGACCGCCGTCGCGGCCCCCGAGCGCCGCCCCCGTTCCCGACTCACCGCCGTCACCATCGGCCTGGCCATCCTGGCCGCTGCCGCAGCGGGTTCCGTGGCCGCCTCGGGGGTCGACTGGATGACGCCGGGCCGCATCGGCGCGGCAGCCCTCGCCGTGATCGCCCTCGGCCTCATCGTCGGCGCGTTCCTGCGACGCGGCTACGGCCTCATGGTGCTGCTCGCCCCGCTGGCCGGTTTCGTCATCCTGGCCTCGCTGATCGGTCCGATCGAATTCGACCAGGGCGCGATGGGCGACCACAAGTGGTCCGCCGCAACGGCTTCCGAGCTGCTGCCGGAATACCACGTCTCGATGGGCTCGGGCACCCTCGACCTGAGCAGGCTACAGCTCACCGAGGACCGCGACGTCACCCTGAAGGTCCGCATGGGCGACGCCCGCGTGATCCTGCCGCCGAACCTGCGTGTGAACACGAAATGCAATGTCCGCATGGGTGATTCGAGTTGCCCCACCGGAATCTCCGGCCCGCCGACGGGCCCCGTCCTGAACCTTTCCGTCGATGTGCAGATGGGAAATGTGGAGGTGAACCATGGCTGAGAACAAGAACAAGAAGCGCCGACCGTCGTTCGGGCTCCTGCTGGCCGGAGTGCTCGGCCTGGGGGTGAGCGTCTGGGCCTTCGTCGGCCCGCACTCCTGGCCCGTCTCCGGCGGCCTGTCCCTGGGCTGGATCGTGGTGATCGCGGCCATAGTCGTCGGCGTAGTCCTGGTTCTCACCCCGAGAAAGAATCGCGACTAGCAAGCCGACCGCGCTGCCCTTCCCTCGCCGGGACAGCGCACCCCCTTCCGGGAGCTGCCCTCCCGCGAAGGCCGAAGGGCCCCGCACCTTTTCAGGTGCGGGGCCCTTCGCGTCCGGAGCTATCTCACTCCCGTTCGGAGCTCACTCCCATTCGATGGTGCCCGGCGGCTTGCTCGTCACGTCGAGCACCACCCGGTTGACCTCCGCCACCTCATTGGTGATCCGGGTCGAGATGCGCTCGAGCACCTCGTAGGGCAGGCGAGTCCAGTCCGCCGTCATGGCGTCCTCGGACGAGACCGGCCGCAGCACGATCGGGTGGCCGTAGGTGCGGCCGTCGCCCTGCACGCCGACGCTGCGGACATCGGCCAGCAACACCACCGGGCACTGCCAGATCGACTTGTCCAGTCCGGCGGCCGTAAGTTCTTCGCGCGCAATGGCATCCGCCTGCCGCAGCAGCTCCAGCCGGTCGAAGGTCACCTCGCCGATGATGCGGATGGCCAGGCCCGGACCCGGGAACGGCTGGCGCGCAACGATTTCCTCGGGCAGCCCCAGCTCACGGCCGACCGCGCGCACCTCGTCCTTGAACAGCAGCCGCAGCGGCTCGACGAGCGCGAACTCCAGATCGTCGGGCAGACCGCCGACATTGTGGTGCGACTTGATGTTCGCGGTGCCCGCACCGCCGCCGGACTCGACCACATCCGGGTACAGCGTGCCCTGCACCAGGAATTCGACCTTGGTCTCGCCCTGCTCGCCGACCACCTCGGAGACCGCGTCCTCGAACGACCGGATGAACTCCCGGCCGATGATCTTGCGCTTCTCCTCCGGATCGGTGACGCCCTTCAGCTCACCCAGGAACTTGTCGACCGCGTCGACGGTGACCAGCTTGGCCCCGGTCGCGGCGACGAAATCGCGCTGCACCTGCTCGCGTTCACCCGCGCGCAGCAGACCGTGATCGACGAACACACAGGTGAGGCGATCGCCGATGGCCCGCTGCACCAGCGCCGCGGCGACCGCGGAATCCACGCCGCCGGACAGACCGCAGATCGCGTGCCCGTCGCCGACCTGCTCGCGCACCTGCTTGATCAGCGCCTCGGCGATATTGGACGCGGTCCACGCGCCCGGGATCCCGGCGATCTCGTGCAGGAACCGGCTCAGCACCTGCTGGCCGTGCGGCGAGTGCAGCACCTCGGGGTGATACTGCACGCCCGCCAGCTTGCGCGCCCGATCCTCGAACGCGGCGACCGGCGCGCCCGCGGAGGTCGCGGTCACCTCGAACCCGGCGGGCGCGTCGGTGACGGCGTCACCGTGGCTCATCCACACCGGCTG
>NZ_JBSGBY010000249.1:0-11539 GCF_053601505.1 Nocardia sp. NPDC004722 | reverse complement strand
ATGTCACCGTCGAACACCGCTCCGGCCGGTGCCGTGGTGAGGTGGTTGATGCTGGTGCCGCCGAAGCTGGTGCCCCACGACAGCATCGGCTCCACCGCGTCGGCCGCGGGGGTGCCGAGCGCGGCGCTCATCGCCAGCGCGCTGCCGGTCACCGCCAGTCCGGCCGTGATCATGTTCTTCATCGATCCTGTTGTCCTTCACCGGGATTGAGTGGAATGCGGTTGCGCAGCACGGCCACGGACTCCGACAGCATGCTCATGGAGATGATGTCGTCGTGGCGGTCGTTGTCCAGGTGCGCGGCCTGGCCGGCCTGCGCGCCGAGCCCGATGCTGTGCTGCTCGACATAGCTGAAGGTGCGGTCGCCGTTGTTGCGGTAGACCATCGCCGTCGACGGAACATATTGCAGGGCAGCGATATCCTTGCGCCCGCTGCCGGTGAAATCGCCGATCGCGACAGCACACGGGGCGATCGGCCCGAAGGTCAGCTGCGGCGGCCCGAAATTGCCGTGGCCGTCGCCGTACATGACCGAGAAGCTGAACGCCGCGACATTCGCGGAGATGACATCGACATTGCCGTCGCCGTCCATATCGACGGCCTTGAGATCCTCATCCGGCAGCGGCAGCAGATTCCAGCGCGGCGGCAGGAAGCCGCCGTGCCGATCGTTGATCAGCACCCAGAACCCGGTGGTGCCCAGATCCCCGGTGATGATGTCGTCGTAGCCGTCATTGTCGACATCGGCGACCAGCACCGTGGAACGCAGCAAACCCGCTGCCAGCCACTGTGGTTCGGCGAAATGACCGGTGCCGTCATTGTGCATGACACCGATCGCGCCGGGCACCGGCACCAGATTGTTGAAGGCGATGTCCAGATGCCCCGTGTGGTTGAAATCGCCGAGCTCCACACCCACCGGCAATCCACCCGTGCGATAGGTGACATTCGGATTCGGGTCGCGTGAATACACCCGGTCGACGGTGAAGTTTCCGCTGCCGTCATTGAACAGCACCGTGATACTGAGCTGGTTGCTCACCACCAGGTCCAGATTCCCGGTGCCGCGCAGATCGCCCGCCACCACGGCGTTCGCACCGATCTCGGTGGGAATGAACTGGGTTCGGCGCAGTGTGCCGTGCCCGTCGCCGCGCAGGATGGCGACCCCGCCCGCCACCCCCGTCGCGGCCACCGACTGATTGCCGTCGTGGAAGAAGTCACCGGTGGCCATGGTCTGGGATCCGTACCCGGCACCCAGCCCGCCCGCGTAGTACTCGACCGAATCCTCGAACACCGGATCCGGTCCGCTGGACCCGGTGAGGCTGGACCCGCCGTCCGGGGCGGCGCTCACCACGCCCGGAACGCTCAGCCCGGCCAGCGCCAGCGAGGCCGCCAACGCGCCGGTGGTGAGCAGCGTCTTGTGTATCGACATGTGTTGCTTTCCTGGAGAATCCGGCGTCACTGCGGGATGCAGTCGTGCCAGCCGGGGCTGGAGGTGAGGTTCTGGAGGAAGATCTGCGGCCGCAGCACCTGCTCGAGGGTGGCGCGGTCGGGGACGGTCACGCACAGGCTCGGACCGTCGTGGCCCTGCGGCGCGTACTCGGTGGCCACCGCCCGCGACAGGCCGTCGATCGGCGTGCTCAACGCGTCGCACGCCGCCTGGTCGGTGTCGGCGCGGCCGTAACAGTTGAACCACGCCATGGCGTAATGCACCGACAGCGCAGGCGATTTCGCGTTGTGCGGCACGCCCAGCCAGTTGATGGAGTCGCCGTGGCTGCCGCCCTCGTAGGTGACCGTCATCATCGGGGAGGTGCTGCGCGGGTCGCGGCGCTCGAAGTCGTAGAGGTCCTTGGTGCCGATCGGACCGTCGGTCGCCGAGAGGATCGGATTCGCGATGATGAGCCCGTTCTCGTTCAGCCCCGGGATATCGAAGTCAGCGGTCTGGAACTGCACCGCCGCCGACGCGGGAGCCTGCGTGAACCCGGACATCCCGACGAACGAGTCGACCCGGGGGATCGGCCGCCCGTCGTAGCCGTGACCCTGATCCTGCCAGCGCAGATACGACGACATGCCGATCGAGCCGACCGACTGGCCCCACAGGTTGATGTGGTCGAGATCCAGCAGATCCAGCCACGGATTGCGCTGGTTCTCGCCCTCGGGCGCATACGCCGGATTGATCCGGACCAGGCGCGGATTCTGCAGGCGCAGCAGGTTTCCGACCTCGTTGTTCAGATCGCTGATGGCCGTGATGTCCTGGCCCGCCACCCAGCGCGTCACGTCCTGGGCGTCCAGGCACGAACCCGGCGCGAAACAACCCCACGACGCCAGCAGCGGAGTCAGCAGGTCCAGCGCGTTGCCGTCACTGGCCGGCTGTCCGGCCTGGGCGAAAGTGAAGCTGATGAACCCATTGCGGGCCGCGCCCATCGCGTACATGCCCACATCGCTCTGATGCTCCGACGCACCCGGGAAGCCGATGGTCACCGGGTACTTCTTGGTATCGGGGTGATCCGGGTCGACCCCGGCGGGGAAGAACGCCTTGCCCGCCAAAGAGATTCCGCGCGCGTTCACGATGCGGAACTTCTTGACCGTGGCCACCTTGAACGCCGCGCCCGACTCGGCCGGGGCGCAGCTGCCGTCCTCGGTCTCGAACCACACCGTGCCGTCGGGGTTGTTGCACGGCAGCCGGTACTGCGCCTGCGCGTAGGCCGGATCGTCGTAATCGTCGTCGTGCAGCGCGTCCTCGGCGTCCGCGACACCGAAGCGCCCGTTGTGATTCCAGTCGGGAACGTAGGCCGGATGGGTCGGCAGCCCGAGCCCGAACGGCGCGACGTGGGTCAGCGCGTCCCAGAACTTCTGCGCCGCCGCCGCGGCGCCCGACGCGCCCTGCGGGGTGTGCCAGGTCTCCGGTTTGGTCAGATCCACGAACGGCTCGGACAGTCGCCCCGCCGTGTCGAGAATGCCCGCCTGCACGAAGTATTGGAGCTGCCCGGGGGTCAGCGCGTCGACGAAGGTGCCCGTGAACAGCTGCCCGATCTCGGTGAACACGTACGACGGGTCCGGCGGTTGCGGCCCCGGATAGGCGTCGGCCTGCGCGGGGGCGGCCGCCAGCCCGCCCAGCGTCAGCAGCGCCACCGCCGGCAGCGCTGCCAGACCACGAATACGACGGGCTCTACGCACCCGGACCTCCTGCTTCACCTCGATCGCGACCCGGATCGACTGTGATCCGGGTCTCCCTCGGATTAAATTGGCTCAGACACATTGGCGGCAGTTCGCCGGAAGACAGGTGGTTGACATAAAACGTCAGATTCCGTGCGGCTGATAACGACAACAACTTGGCTGATCACGCCCTCGCGTGCGGTGCACCTCGTGGATTTCACTGTCTGATGCACTGCGGAGAAAGAGGGAGGATCCATCGTGAACGTTTCGACCCGGGCTCGGATTCGCTGCGCCACAGCGATATTCGCCGTCGGCCTGCTGGGCTGTGCTTCCGGCCTGGCGGGCTGCGCCACCGCGCCCGCCGCCGCCGAACCGCCCGAGCCCGCCGCGACGGCACCGGCCACCACGGACACCGTGGACCCGGCCTACATCCTGCAGAACATGGCCATGCTGCTGCAGGGCTACCAGCACGACTGGGCGCAGCCCGCCGAATGGCAGTACTGGATCGCCCATCTGACCAGCCTCCCGGGCCGGGCCTTCGCCGACCTGGCCCCCATGCTGGATCCCGCGCAGTACCAGGGTCCGGACGGGCAGCAGAAGCTCCGCGACAATATCGAGAAGGTCATCGACGAGTCGGTCCGGCAGTTCCCGACCGTGCTCGGCGCACAACCGCTCCCGGCCAACCGGCTGTTCCTGCCGAACTGGAGTCACAGCGGCGTCTTCGGCGATCCCGCCGACAACACCCTCGACGGCGACTCGCTCACCAGCAGCCCCGGCAATGTCGGCCTGACGGGTGCGTTCCGCTACCCCTGCATTCAGCCCGACGACACCGTGCTCTACGAAACTCGTAGCGGCGACTGCGTTTCCGGTGACACCCCGGGCGCGGACTTCAAACTGGGGGAGGCTCGCAAGATTCAGATCGTGAACGCGCGGGGCCTGCGTCTGGCGGCGACCCTGTGGCTGCCCGATGACGCGATCCATCCCGCGCCCGGCCACAAGTTCCCGATGACCGTGTTCACCAATGGCGCGGCGGTGCCGCAGTCCTCCTACTACGCCTACACGATGACGGCGGTCCGGCACGGCTACATCGGACTCACCTACGACGAGGCCGGGCAGGGCGCGAGCGACGGCACCGTGCTGGATCAGGTTGTCCCGTACAACACTCCGCACTGCTTCGCGTCGGGTCCGTGCCGGGATGTCGAGGATGTGGTGCGCTGGGTGGTCGGCGACGACATCCTGCCGTCGTCCGATACCCAGACCGTGCTCGGGGACACCTCCAGCCTGGTCGGTTTCTGGAATACCGTGCACATTCCGCGCCTCGGCCAGCGCTACGACCCGGCCTACGCGCCCGCGGGCGACAACGACCGCAACCCGGTGCTGGATATCGTCGACACCGACCGGATCGGCCTGATGGCGCAGTCCATGGGCTCCATCGCCACCAGCCACTACCTCTACGACATCGGCCAGGGGCAGGGCATGGACGGTCGGCCGCTGCCGAAACCCGCTGCGGCGGTGCTGATGTCGGGCTTCGAACCCAGCTTCGGCAATGTGCCGACCCAGATCCAGACCGCCGACACCGACATCCCCGGCGTCACCGACGGCGGCGTCTTCCCGGTCAACGACATCGATATCGGCGGCGCACACATCGGATTCGATCCCACCGACGGGCCGCTGGGCGGCAAGTCCTGGTACGACTGGGTGCGCCGCAATGCTCGCGGTGACGCGCCCCTGCAATTCCTGGTGTTGAAGGGCGGCAGCCACGGCGACACCTCGAACATCGACTTCGCCACCCCGCGCGCCGTGGGATCCTGGGCCGCCTCAACCCATTTCGCCGTCGACTGGCTCGACTGCAACATTCAGAAGTCCGCCGACGCCTGCGCCCGGGCCACCAGCCCGGACGCCAACCTCTCCGAGTCCACCGCTGCCGAAGTCTCACCCCAGGGTGCGGCCGGGCCCAGCTACTGCTTCACCACCCCCGGCCGCAATGACCTCGAGACGCTGCTGTTCGGCCCGCTGAAGGTCGCGCTGTCGCGGCTCTACGGCGAGCCCGACCCCGCGCCCTGCGTCCCCGCGGGCACCCCGATCCCCTTCAATCCGTAAGGGCGGCCCCCCTTCAATTGGGAAGGGCTGCATCGTCGGCCGGTCGCGTCTGCCCGCGCGACCGGCCGCGTGTCGACAGCAATGTGTCGAGCGCGAACGCGCCGGGTCCCAGGACGGCGATCAGGAAGAAAGACCAGCAGAACAGGGCCGCCGGTTCACCGCCGTTGACGATCGGCAGGATGCCGTGTTTCAGATGCACGGTCAGGAACGCGTAGGCCATCGCGCCCGAGCAGAGCAGCGCGGCCAGCCGGGTGCCCAGGCCCAGGGCCACCGCGGCCCCGGCCACCAGTTCGATGACGCCCGCCCACCAGTGCGGCCAGGCGAACAGTGCCGGGAGGTGGCCGTAGGCGTGGACGGGCTTGCCGAACAGTTCGGAACAGCCGTGCAGGGCGAAGGAAATGCCGATGAGAATGCGGAACAGACCCAGCACGACCCCGCCGACCGTGGCGGGTTCGGTCCGGGGGCGCGTCGGCGCGGTCAACAGGTGCATGACACATCTCCGAGTCGGGTATCTCGGGTGAGCAGGGGGTCTCACCTGGACTGATACCACGAGACAGCGCGCTCGAACGTTCAGAAGATCGAATTATTTGAGGGGGAGCGCACCGTCCATGCCGCCGACGTCGGTTACCTTCCAGTCGGAACCGCTGTCCACGGTCACGTTGTAGGTGACCGTGGTCTGCGCGCCGTCGGGGTTCTGGGCATTGGTGGAGGTGACATTGATGAAGACGTTCACCTTGTAGACGCCCGCGGATTCCGACATCACCTTGGCGGTGATCGGCGTGGCGGTGGAGGTCCATTTCAGGGGAGTCAGGATCTCCTGCAGCTTCGGCGCGGAGGTGTCGAACTTGGTGGCCAGGGCGGGCGCGGTATTGGCCTTCAACCGGCCCACCCAGGAATTGAAGTCGGCGAAATTGACCGTGGACGCGCCGACCGCGTAATCGGTGGCGACCTGTTCGGCGTGCCGGTCGTCGGCGGAGCGGGCGTCGCGGTGGGAGAGGTCGCGGCGGGCGGCGATCAGGAAACCGGCCAGCGTCATCACCGCGATCGCCAGGATCGCGACCGCGGCCGTCCAGCCGATCGACGACAATGACAGCGACACCGTGCGCGGTTGGGGACGGGTACGCGCGACAGGCGCTGCGGTGTCGGCGGATTCGGCGGTTTGTTCGGTGTCCGCGTCCTTTTCCATTGCTACTCCCAGTCTTTCGTGTGGCGGCTACTTCACCGAGATCTGCACGCGCAGCGTCCCGTCGGGGCTGGTGGTGTGCACGGCCTGCGCGAGGAGCGCGCCGAGGTCGAGCTTGCCCGCGGCGTCGACGCCCGCGGTGGCCAAGGGCTGGAACAGCGGAATGAACGGTGCGAGAGCCGGTCCCAGCTCGTGCAACCGGGTGGTGAGCTGATTGAGCAGCGGCACCAGCCCGATGGTGTCCGGGGTGTCCACGAGATAGTCGCCCGGCACATCGCCGACCCGGATGACCCGGGCGATGGCCTCGGCCACGTCGGCGACGCGCGGCCCGAAGTCCGCCCACGGTCCGGCCGCGTCCACCAATGCCGGTCCCGCCCAGGACATGTCGGTGGCGTGGTCCTGCAACGCGGTCAGCAGTCGGCGCAGGGCGTCGGTGCGGCTCATCAGGGTGGCGGCCAGCAGATCGGTGGAGTGCGAGAGTTGCGGCACGATCTGCTCGGTCCCGGCCAGCGCGCGGGTGAAGGTGTCCACGATGGAGGTCAGCGCGGCCGGATCCACCTGCCGCAGCAGGGCGGTCAGCGTCTTGGCGACCTCCGGGACCGACAGCGGCCGGGTGACCTGGTCGGCCTGCACGGTCTGGCCGTCGCGCAGATACGGTCCCGCGTCACCGGCGGGCCGGAAGTCCAGCGAGGGCTCGCCGAGCGCGGACAAGTCCTCGATGCGGGCCGGACTGCCCACCGGGATGCGGTATTTCGCGTCCACCCGGAAATCCACCCGCACGCCCCGCCCGACATGCCGGACGGCCGTCACCCGCCCGACCTCGATGCCCGACAGCAGCACCTTCGACCGCGGCAGCAGCCCACCGGATTCCGGCATCGACAGGGTGACGCGCAGGTCGTGGCGGAACCAGCCGACCCCGGCCACCCCGAAACCCAGATAGAGGCTGCCCGCGATCAGGATGACGAGGATGCTGCCCAGTGAGAGAAGGGAATTCGGCCTCACCGCACCACTCCGATCATGCGCAGCGCCCGGGCGACGGCATCGACCTGCGGGTCACCGGCCAGCGGCGGGGCGCCCTCCACGGTCACCCCGGTGATGTTCACCTGGGGTGCGGCGGCGAAGGGCACCACCTTGTCGCGCACCAGCGCCACGAACCGATTCAGGTTCGACGGCGCGCTCAGATCCAGCGGGTTGGACCCGAACAGCAACGGCACGAACGCTTTCGCGGTGGCCTCACCGGCGGTGAGCAGCGGCCCGAGCCAGCGGATCGCCTGGGCGATGATGCTGAGATTGCCGACCACGCCGAGGGTTTGGATGAGCGAGTTGGCGTCGGCGGGAATCTCGACGGACCCACGCGGGCCCAGCAGTTCGGCGAGCTGACGCGGATTGTCCAGTATCGCGCCGAGATCGGCCTGGATGCCGTCGAGGAAGCGGTCGACGGTATCCAGATTGCCGCTGACGTCCTCCACATCGCGGCCCAGCGTGCCGAAGATGCGCGCGGTGTCGGCGGGCTGCTCGGGCAGCACCGCATTGGACTGGTCGATGATCTGCTGCACCTGGTGCAGCGCACCCCCGCCGATGAACTGCGACAGCCCGGCCAGCAGATCCTCCACCTGCAACGGCGCCTTGGTCCGCGCCAGCGGGATCACTCCGCCCGGGGAGATGGTCTGGTCGAAACCCGTTGCGGGCGTGGTCAACCCGATGAATATGTCGCCCAGAATGGTGTTCTGGTGCAGCTGCGCGAAGGTGGTGGCGGGCAACCGCACCGAGGCGGAGATCTCCACCACCGCCTCGACCCGGCCCGGTCCGGCCGCAGACGGATCGATCACCCGCACCGAGCGCAGGCTGCCGATCTTGGCGCCGTTGGCGACCACCTTCGCCTGCGCGGGCAGATTCAGGGCATTGGTGAACTCGATGGTGACCGGATAGGTGGGGCCCGAGACGGTCGCACCGGGCATGGGCACCTTGGCCGGGTCCAACGCGCAGCCGGTCACGGCGACGGCCAGGCCGAATGCGACTGCGGCGCAGCGGAGTCGAAGCGTCGAGAGTCTCATCGCGCACCTGCCAATCCGAGCACGAGAGGAACGAGATTCACCGAGGCCAGCCCGCCGTCGCCGCGGCAATGCCCCGGCACCGTCGCGTCGACCACCGCGCACACCCGATCGGCCAGGTCCTGCGGCAACGCGACCTTCGGTGCGGCGTAGGTGATCCGGACCTGGCCGGTGTCCGGATCGACGGCCTGCTGGAAGGCGTCGGCCAGCGACGGGATCATGTCGATGATCTTCTTGAGCGTGCCGATATTCGCCGACAGCAGTTTCAGATACGGGATGATCTCGTCGAGCCCGTCGAGGATCTCGTGCCCGTACTTGCGCGAAATATTGTTGAACATGGGGAAATCCACCAGCAGCCCGTTCAACAGCTGCACGGCGCTGGCCCACACCTCGTTGACCAGGGTCAGGCCCGGCGCGAAATCGGTGAGGGTGTGCTTGATGTCGGCCCAGTTGGCCGACACGCTCGCGGCCAGTGAGGCGAACGCGTCGATGAGGTCACCGAGATGTCCGATGGCGGCGTCGGGCTGCCGCAGCGCGGTGCCGAGATCCTTGATGAGCTGATTGAGCTGCTGGCCGGTGTTGTCGGTGGCCTGCTCGAAGGCGGCGACCGCGTCGCGCACCCGGGTGCTCTCGGCCGGATCGCCGGAGCCGTTGAGCTGATCGGCGAGCCCGGTGAAGGCGCGCAGCGTCTCGGTGATGCTCTTGGGCGTGAAAGTCTTGGTGATACAGGTGGATCGGTGCCAGTCGGTGCGGGACTTGTTGTCGCCCAGCACCTCCAGATCCCGATCGGCGAGCAGGGTATCGGAGACGGTGGTCGCCATGACCTCGCCGCGCAACGGATGGTCGGCCTGCACTTCGAAATCGACTCGCACACCCGATCCTTCGGCCCGCAGCGCGCGCACCGTGCCGACGGGGATGCCGAGCATGGTGACGTGATTGCCGGGGTAGAGGCCCACGGCGTCGGGCATGATCGCGCAATAGCCCTGTGTCTTCTTCAATGGATCGAAGGCGATCAGATAGGCCACCACCGCGATGAGCACCGCTGTCGTCACACCGACGGCGGTGAGGAAACCCTGCGAGGCCAGTACGCGTTTCATCAGCACCCCCGGCCGGGGACCGGGACGCAGATGGTGACCGCCGACTGGTCCACGACGATCCCGCTCGCGGGTGTCACATCCTGTTTCAACCGCAATTGCAGCCCGGTGAGGTTCGCCACCAGCGTGTCGAGCCGCGCACCCAGATCCTTCAGTTGCGGCAGCGCTTCGAGCAGCTTGTCCACCAGCGGTTCCAGCTGGGTTCGCCAAGTCGGTTCGAGTCCGGCGATGCGCGCCAGCAGCTCACCCGCCACCCGCAGCGCCTCCTTGATCGCCGCCGCCTGACCCAGCCCCTCGGTCTCGAGCAGTCCGATCTTGCGCACGAAGGTGCCCAGCAGCGACTTGTTCTGGTCTATCGCCGTGAGGAATTCGTCGGTCACCGTGAGCGCGCGCGAGACCTCCGCGTTCTGGCGGTCCAGAATGCCGACGATGGTCTGGGTCGCATTGCCGATGCGGCGCAACGCGTCCGGGCTGCCGGTCAGCGAACCCTCCAGTGCCGCCAGGTTCTTGCGCAGCGTGTCGCCGTCGACCTGGGCGACCGGGGTGGCGGCGTCCTGCAGGGTGCGAATCAGGCTGTAGGGCAGGCGAACCCGGTCCGGCGCGATCACCGACCGGCCGAGCGGCTTGTCCCCGGCCGGGAACGCCGCCACATAGTGGCCGCCGACCACGGTCAGCATGCGGACTTCCAGGGTGGTCTGATCGCCGAGCACGACATTGTCGCTGACGGTGAAGGTCATCCGCACCCGATCCGGCAGCAGCCGTAGCGATTTCACGCTCCCGACGTGCACCCCGGCAATGCGGACCTCGTCACCGGCGTGCACGGAGCGGCCCTCGGTCAGATCCGCGGTATAGGTGGTCTTGCCGATCGGCAGCGCGTACAGCACGCCGACCGCGACGAGCAGCACCACCAGCGCGGCCGCGCCGTAGAGGCCGAACCGCAGGTCCCGATCGGTGCGGGATGTCAGCCATTGCATATCGAGATCCTCTGGCCGGAAATGAGAATCGACAGCGGATCGGGCAGCGGGGCCTGCCCCTTGGAACACGACAGCTGCAATTGACCGGGAGGTACATCGGCGGGCGGCAGCAGATTGTTCATCGACTGCAACAGCCCCGGCAGCGTGCCGAGCAGATCCAATGCCGCCTGCGGATCGGGGAACAGCAGCCGGAAATCCTTGTCCAGGCTCGGATTGTCGAAGACCGTGAGCCCGAGAATCGACATGATGCTGTTGAGCGGCGCGAGCGTGGACGGGGTGACGGCGGCCAGCTGCAACAGCCCGTCCACCTTGTCCTGGAACACCGTGAACACATCCGCCAGCCCTTTGAGCAGGGTGATCAGATACGGGGACTTGCCGCCGACCTGATCGGAGATCGACCGCAGATTGGACACGATGGCGCTGAGCACCGTCTGCCGGTCGGTCACATAACGGCTGAGCTTCTCGAAAGCGTCCAGGGCGGGCCCGATTCCGGTGCCGTCGCCCTGGATGACCGCGAGCACGCTCTCGGCGAACTTGTTGAGCGCGCCGGGGGAGAACTCCTGCAATACCGGCTGTAGGCCGTTGAACAGCTGGGTGATGTCGAAGGACGGCACGGTCTGGCCCACGTCGATGGCGCTGCCGGGCGACAGCCGGGTCCCGGGGGAATCCGGTTGCCGGACATCGATATACCGCTGCCCGGTGAGGGATTGATAGCGGATGGCGAGCATGCTGGCGGAGTAGATCGGCCGCTCGGACCGCACCGTGAACCGCACCCGCGCCCGTGTGCCCCGCAATTCGATGCCCGAGACCTTGCCGACCTGCACCCCGAACATGCGCACGTCGTCACCGGCCTTCAACCCGCTGGCATCGGTGAATTCGGCGCTGTACCCGTCGGTCCGGCCGCCGACCGGGCGCGTGATCGCGGTGATCACGACCGCCAGCAGCACCCCCATGACCGCGGCGAACACCCCCAGCCGCACCAGCACCCCGCGCAGC
>NZ_JBSGBY010000248.1:0-11544 GCF_053601505.1 Nocardia sp. NPDC004722 | reverse complement strand
CTGATCATCTACCCGGAGGGCCGCCTGGTCGCGGCGGGTGAGCGCGAGCCCTACAAGCCCGGGGTCGCGCTAGCCAAAGCCACCGGCACCGGAGTCCTGGCCCCAACCAAACCAGCCTGGACAGACGAAGCTGGACACGTCTACTCCTCAACAGCCGAAGTGACCCCTCAGGGCACTCGCCGCCCCCGCATCCCACCGGACGGCGACTGGGAATTCATCCACCCCGACGGCGCCAAATTCAAAGTCTCCGAGGACGGTTTCGTCCCGGGCACCCGAGACGAAGACAAGCTCGGCATCGATACAGATCAAGCGCGGGACCGCTCTACGCCGCCGGATGGAGAAGGCCCTCATGGCGTACTGATCGATCCGCAGCCGGAGTGGCATGGATCCGCCGCTGGCGGAATGAAGCACTTCCGCCTGCCTGTCGAGGATGTATCGCACCTAAGTCCAGACGAGCAGATCGCCGCTCTACACCAGCGCGGCCACGATCTTGCGGATACTGCCCTCAAACGGCCTTTGACCCCGGAGCAGGCCGATGTGGCGCATCAGAACAGGGTGCCGATCGGACAACACAAGACGAAGGAAGGCTGTGCTGGCACGTTCTTGCACGATGGTGTCTTGACCGCGCATACGAGTATGACGAGGTACGACAAACACACGACGCCGGACGCGCATCCAGTCCTCCAGCAACTCCTAGATGAGATCAAAGCTGCGGAAGTCGCAGGGGAAATCGAGAAGGTCGGAAGTGGACACGGCAACTGCTCCGAGGTCGCCCTGATCAGCGACCGATTGGTTGCGCTGGAACGGGGTGGAACCCGGATAGCCAGTCTCGAGGAAGCCAGAGCCGCACTCGAAGGCGGTAGTATTCATACGCGGCAGATAGGTGATGTGATCCAAAGGAAGACTGGCGTCGTGATGCGCTCGCACAATACGTATCTGGATCCTTGTGGGACATGCAAGCACATACTCCCTCGGCTGGGAATTAATCCGATCTAATCGAATGAAAGGAGTGTAGTGGCTCAGATTGGAACCGATGTAGTAAGCGCTTGGTTGGTCAAAGGTGGCTGGCATCCTGAGCGGGATATAGGCGATCAGGCAGATTACCTTGTAAAGGTGAGGGTGGATGACGCCAGGCGGCAAGGGTTCGAATTGATGGTGTCGGACGCCGCATTGCAGTTCATTCATTCCTATGGTGATCTCGAGTTGCCTCTGCGGAAAAGCTCGCCCGAGGCTTTGCTGATGTTGGACCCGACTATCGGATACGAGGGGGACGTCGAGGATTTCGCGGAGCTTTCTAGTGGCCTGCAGCGGAGTATTTTTCCGGTCGGCACCGAGACCGATGAGTTCGGCACCTGGCTAATTGACGAACTTGGCAGGTTCTTTTATCGGCATAATACCGGAAATTACTATCTCGGAAGCACTGCAGTCGAAGCGTTCGCGACAATGCTCTCGGGCGGTCCTTACCCCTACGCTGAGGATTACTTTGTTTGATACGTATCCGGCGACGTCTTCCTCCTTGCTTGTTCATGGGAAGATATTCAGCCATACCAGCCTGTTTGGAGAAGGGCTTCCGAATCACCATCCGGTGGTCCAGGACTTTATCGAGGCCTTGCCGGCTGCTCGGTTGAAACGTTTCGCTGGAAATTGTGCGGAACTCGCGCTCGTGTCGGATCAGCTTTGGGGGCTCGACGCGCAGCGTGTAGAGGGGGGTCATGCATCGTTGGACGAGGCTCGAGACTACCTGAAGGGCGCAGTAATTGTTTCCAAGAAAATCCGCCCCCATGACGATCCTGAGCACGGTCAAGTCGCCGATCCCTGTCAGGTTTGCCGGGAATTATTGGACTCGCTCGGTATTCGCGTGCTCGTAGATTGAACGAAGGCCCGATACCGTGTGCCCGTGTAACTGCGTCGTAGAGTTGGAATGATAGCCAAGGTTATTCATCGACCTGGTTTCGATGTGTACCTAGCTCAAGTTCGGGTATCGAATTATGGGGAGCTCATCGATGCCTCTCTTGCAGATGTAGGGGAATATCCTCATGCGCTGGGTAGTGCGCGCTGGCGGACATTGAATCGTCTTCAGTATCAGCTGATTGTTGATCCACCTGCGGCTGATGTCGAAACCTGGAGCGCGGCTGTCCTCGCCTCTGAGGTTGCCAATGCCGTCTTTGCGGCTTCGTCGGAGTCCGACGGAACAGTGCGATATGTGATCGGTCGGCCCTGCGACCTGCCGGCCTTGGGGCCGAACCGGCTGAGTTCGCCGGGTGATTGGGTGGCAGCTGCATGGCTGGCCGTCATTACGCGTAACAAACGGCGTATCGAGGAATTATGTGAAGTCGGGAAATATACTCTGAGAGCAAGCGGCGTGCGCACCGAGGGTTATATGTTTCCTTGGATTGAAGTTATTCAGCGCTTTTTGGGGCACGAGGAAGTATCGCCTGAGTTGTTCGATTCGGTGATGCGGCTGACGGATCCCGGCGTGGTCGAGTTCACCCCCGAGGACTTCGTGCTGAAGGTGGCCTACCCGCCGGTGGAGATGTTCTATAGCCTGCTGCGGCGCGACGCGGACCGATTCAACGATTCTTTGGCGCGTGCGCTCGGTGCATATCGAAGCTATTGGAGCTCACCCGAACTGTCGGAGAATCCGAACGGGTTCGTCGCTCTGGGGCCTCTTGCCATCGCGACCCTCGCTTGCGATGTCGGTATCCCGATTGAGATCGAATCGGACTACCTCCCAACCAATCTCGTGAATGGAACCTGGGTGAACGGTGGCTCAGGGAGAGTTAGACAGTGCGATGGGAGCGGACGGTAGGTCTATGAACAAGATCGACTACAGCGCCAGCCGGGATGAGATCGCCACGGACGATGATTTGCGACTGACCTTCCGCGGTGAGCCGTTTACTGGTGAGGTGGTCGAGACCATCGGCGATCAGTTGCTCACGCAGGAGTTCTACGTCGATGGGGTGCCACATGGACCAGACCGGGAGTGGTGGGCTGACGGCTCACTCAAGTCCGAGGGCGAGGTCGTTTATGGTCGGCCGCAGGGGACTTGGCGCAGTTGGCATCCCAACGGGCAGATCGCGGAGGAACGAGAGTTCAACTCCAAAGGGCATCTGACTACCGTTCGGAAGTGGGATGAGGACGGCAATCCGATCGGGAGATGAACTGCTGATGGGATACTCGGTACCCTGCCGATGGGATGGACGCGGCTGATTGTTCGCGGCAAGATCGTCGGCCGATACGCTGAACGGGAGACCGGGGCGAAGATGCCGGATGGGTCAGCCGCGTTTGGGGAAGGGACCCGCCGGCAAGGATTTCGCGCTGGAGAACGAATGGTATCCGCGTTCGGACGAGCACATGCCCGACTGGTTTCGTCGTGGACTCGACAGCGCGCCGTCGGATTCAACGCGGTAGCAGCGGCAACGAAACCGAGACCAACGAAAGCGCACTGTCAGAGGCAGTGTCGTTGTCCAGCGGCCGGGGAGACTGCCTGGATGGCTCTACAGACCGCGGCCGCGCTTGATCAGTGCGTAGAGCAGGTTGAAGTTGGTCAGGGCGCTGATGGGGCTGATGATCGGCGGTCGTTTGGCGGCGGTTTTGATGCGGAGTCGGCCATCGGCAATGTCGACATCGGTGATCTCGGTCCAGGGCACCTGGGTGCCGTAGCCGGTGACG
The DNA here is from genome assembly GCF_053601505.1 of Nocardia sp. NPDC004722. Lineage (NCBI taxonomy): Bacteria > Bacillati > Actinomycetota > Actinomycetes > Mycobacteriales > Nocardiaceae > Nocardia > Nocardia sp. NPDC004722. The sequence goes on along the minus strand of NZ_JBSGBY010000248.1, from coordinate 7,872 downwards.
CCGGTCGGGCTCAACGTGATCGCGCCGAACTCGATCGACTGTCCCGCTCCCAGTTTCGCCAGGGCGCTGGGCATCTGATGGACGGCGACACCTTCTTGGATTCGTGCTCCCCACTCCTGGGGGTTGATGATCCCCTCGCGTAGGCGCAACGCGCGGCCGTCCAGATCGTGCATCTGGTAGGCGTGGGTGACTCGGGTGGTGACACCGTTCCTGCGGTGCTCGACCAGGTCCTGAATCACCGTGGCCGAGTCGTACCGGACAACGCGCAACTGTTCCTTGGACTTGAAGATCAACCCGTGCTCGAACAGCTCGAGCCACTTACCGGAATTCCGCTGCCCGTGATAGATCCCGTGCACGGTCCCCAGCAGCGCCGTCAGCCCCGTGATCACCGCGAAGTAGAGCGCGGCCTCCAGTAACTCGACATGAACCGCGTATCCGAGCACCGTGACCGCGACCAAACCGATGAAGGCAAGCCCCAGCTTCCGGATCGTGCGCCAGTTCGTCATGATCGGGCCGTAGGTCTTGATGTGCTGCCCCAAGCCCATTCGCGCAGCCGTCTCCGAAATACGCTGGATGTCATCGGTTTGCATGGCCGACTGGGTCACAATTCCCCCTGTGATCAATGTTCGCCGAACGCCCGCAGCCTAACCGATGGCGGGACTCCCGCTAACTCAGAGTGCTTGATGCCCGGGGCCGGGTTCATTGCCGGGATAGCGGTGGCGGTAGGTCATTTCGTCTGTTACACCGCTGGGTGCGGTGCATCAGGAGGCTCCGGGCCATTGCGATGGCGGGCTGTACATTTGCGGCTGCTGTGGCATCGCGGCAACTGCCGGAGCCGTCCGTCCGCCGCCTGCGAGCGCCCCGCCCGTCAGGGCCAAGCCGCCGACGAAGAGTGCGGCGCCGATCAATACGACATTGCTGATTAGTTCGGCGGTCCGCTCTCGGGCGGGCAGTGTGTCCTCACCACGCGTGCTGTGGCTCCCGTCCCACCGCCCCCATGTGCATTCCTGCATCGTGGGGCTGTCGCGATTCGGCTCGCAAGTCAGCCCCAGATTCACCGCCGATCTCGCGGCTGCGTCGCGGACATCGTGTTGCGCCATATAGCCGAGACACATCATCACCGCTCCGGCAATGGCGATGAGCAGACCAAATATCCCTGCGGTAGCCCTCATGGCCCCCAGCCCCTCCCGATAACCAGCACAAACGAATTCGTAATGCGTACACACCAGGTCGGGCTCCTCGGCCGGACCGTCGGCGCGGCCATAGTAACGGCCACGGTCGGACGGCGCTGTCCGCGGCCCCGAGCGATCTTGCCCAACACGACAGTAAGATCGAGTGGGCAAGTGGTTGGGGAGCAGGATGGGAACGGCATGGCCGATGGAATCGAGCTACCGCGGCTCGCGCACGTCTATGACGCGCGTGACGAGGACGGCCGCCCGGTCGCGGTGCGAGAGGCGCTGTCGCCGCAATTGCGCGAGCAGATCCTCGCCTACCTGGAGCGAGCTCCGATCGTGTTGGCCGCCCGCAGTTTCGAGGTCGATGAGTTCGCCCCGTCCGATCGCGACGTTCCCCTGACCTTCCGTACCGACGGCGTCTGGATCTGGTCCGGATCGGTCTACCACTACCTGCGCAAACACAATCTACCTCCGGAGCAGGATCTGGTGCGGCACATCATCGATCGGGACTTTCAGCTCGGCGAGGTGAGCGCAGCGGACAAGGACATGGCTGTTCGGGTCATCACAGCGAGATGAGATCGTCTGATGGCAGTGGCCTATACCGGGGAGCTCGGAGGGACAGCACAGTGACCGAGGAATTCGATTCGCCGCATCTCACGGAGGTGAAGCGATTGCTCGGTGTTCGAATGGCAGTCCTCGGAACAGTTCTCTCCGTCGCGGCGCTGGCCGGATGTTCCACTGTTCCGGGACACGCTGGGGCCGCGGCAAATACCGTCCCCTTTTACAGTGCGGTCCTCGATTTGATGACACAGCGGGTAGCGCACTATTCAGGGGCGGATTCGGGCGGAAGTTCCTGGGACGTTCGTGTGACCGCCACGGGGGAGACGCTCGGAAATGCCACCGCGCCAGGGCAGCCGCAGGTCGATGTACTGAGCGTCGGTGGCAAGACGTATGTCAGACCTCCGAACGGCAGCCGATTTTCGGATCTGCCGACGGGGATCTCGCCCACATCGGTTGCGGGCAAATGGGTTACCGGATCCGAGCTGCCCGCCAAGCTGGTTCCAGCCGAGGCGCAGCCTCCACGCCAGTTGGCGGACCGACTGACGCGTGCGCTGGATCGTGCTACCGCCTTTCCACGAATCGGCGCCTCACCCATCCAGGTTGGTGCGGATCAGGCATACGAGGTCGCGACGCCTGATGGCACGCTGGCTGTTTCGGCGACTACGCCGTATCGGGTCCTGCGCTGGATTCCCAGCACCGCCGATAAGCAGACCTCCACTTCTACCTCAGTCGAACCGACTGCAGGGGGCGGCGTGAACGTGGCGGCGGATCAGTCCCAGGGCCCGATCGTCTTCACTGCCATGACACCCGCTGACCGGGAACAAGCCTTCAACGACATCGTTGCGCAAACTCAGACGCTGACCGATGCCGTGGATGCCGGCGTGCAGTTCAACTTTCAGCAGTCCGGAGATCTGAAGTGCACGAATGAGAGTTGCACCGTGACGGCGACAGTCTCGACCGTGACAACCGCGGCGCAGGGCGCTCGACTATCAGGCAACGTCTCCGCCGTGATGAGGGCGTCACTGACTATCGACGGCCAGCCCAGCAGTGGTTGCTCCACAACCCAAACCCTTCCCATCAACGGGAGTTCCGTGATGGCTTGTGTCGACGGCAGCGTTGCCCCGATCATCGCCGGGATCAACGCCCGCAATCAGGCGAAGGTGGATGCGCAGGCACGCGCCGAGAACCGCGATATCACGGTCGATTACCCCATCGACATCAGGAGTCATGTCGACGTCCAAGCGATTGCGATGGTGCAGGCCGAGATCGACCGCCTGGTCAGCACCGTTCGTGCCGAACAGGGTTCCGGTCGCACCCGGGATACATGTGGACAGTCCTGTACATATCAGCAAATTCCGTACGGAAGCGAAAACCTCAGCCAAGCTGCGGATCGCGCCCGCCGCTCGCGGAATACACCTTCCGGAGCCAATCTCCTTGTGGCCGTGGTTCCCGGCTGGAACGACCCGCAGAACGGGGATTTGGTCTTGGGCTCCGGCGACCCGCAAGGCGATAACCCCGTGGACCGTTCTGAGGAGGACCTGCTGAGCCAGCTGACGGCGAAGGGATACAAGCCCGACCAAATCACTTCCCTCTTCAGCGAACGCCAGCCCTGCTTCGCTACCTGCGGCTCGAAGTTGGCTCCTTCGCTACGCCCTGACACCATCGTGTCGTATTCGATTCCGTGGCTGCCCAATGATTCTCAGGCTGCCGCAGCCGCGAATAACCTGCTGGACAAGCTTGCCGTCGAGACACCAGTGCCGCAGAAGTAGGCCATGATGCCGATCATGTACGCAATTTGGTCCGAGTCGCCTCGGCGACCTTGAGCAGCATCGCGTTCGCATCGGCTTCCGATGGCAGCAGACCCGGTTCACCACCACCGAGCTCTTCCATCCAGGTGAGTTGCGTGACGACCCAGCCCTCACGGATCTGCAACTGCACACTGGTTCGCTGGGTCTGGGTCGGATTGGGGTAGACCGTTTGGAACGCGTCATCGCCCGTGCTGGTGATCTTCGCGATCTTGGGCTGCGGAGAAGTTGGGCCGAAGTCTCCCTTGTATTCCGACTGATACGCCGCTGCGAACTCAGGGCCTGGATCTTGCTGCTTGTTCAATATTACGGCGATACCCAGGGTTGCGTGCGCCGAATCGGTTGACTTCAAGCCTGGCACGTCGAACACGACGTTGCAGATCATGCGGTCGGAGACAGGGTGTTTGGTTGTGGACGCAGTCGGATTTCGTTGTCCGTAAGCTGTCGATGGAAGCGAGAATCCCATGCCTGTGACCGCGGAGAGATTGGCCACCGTGCAGAGATCATCGACCGTGTGATAGCCACGTAGATCCGCGTGAGGGTTCGGATCGTCCGTGTTCACACTGGCTTTTCCGACGTAGCCGGTCGCGATAGCGCCGATCGCCCACAGTGCAGAGGTGACAATGACTGCGCAAATTGTCCACAACCAACGACGGTCCTTCGGGTGGGTCGGTGCTTGCGGCATGTGTGGTTGGGGCGGAAAAGGGTTGGACACGTTGGTTCCTCGGGGCTGATGTGCGCCGGTGTCGACTCACACGTCATTTGCGAAGCATGGGCATGCTGGTCGTGGCAATCGCGGTCAGGATTCGGCGCTTGTCTGCCTTGGAGGCGTCGGCCTGCGCTGTTGAGACGTTCAACAAGGGTGTCCAGGCCACCGAGTAGACGAACCAGCCGTCGAGGACGGTCAAAGTCATCGCCTTGGATCCAGAATTGTCGTAATTGACGTAGGCCGCGTCGCCCAGGCCGGTCACTTCCTCGAAATCGTCGGAGCTACCTCTCGACTCGGTCTTCGCGATATCCAACCCTTGCCGGAATGCTGGAATCGGATTGCTTTCCTTGTGCACAACCGCGGTGGTCGTCACGAACACGGTTGCGAGATTGCCTTTTTCGTAGGTCATCTCGCACCTTGCCGCATCCATGGCGGAATGCCGTTGTACGAAGGCTGCACGGGGTGAGACGGGCGATCCCGAGACCTTGAAGCCGGCAGCTTCGACCGAGGAGAGGTTGGTCGCCTTGCACAGGTCGTCCACCACGTGGTAGCCACGAACGTCGGGCTTCGATGCCAGATACGCGCTCGACGAAGGCCCGTTCATTATGTGGACGCCGAACAGCGCACCAGCCCAAATGATTGAGGTAGCGAATACGGCGGTCAACGGCCAGAGATAGCCGCGCGCTCGAGACTGCGGTGGCTGAGGTGTCGGGAACTGCTGGTATCCGCCACCGTGAGGTGTCGGAGCCATCGGCGACCCGATCGGAATCCCGCCACTTGTATCCACTAGCAGTGCCCCTTAACTCCCGCTTGCGGCGCCACGCTATCAGATGCTCGTGGAACCGATCGGCCACGCGAGGGCGAGCCGGTGTCGATCCGGCGTGGTAGCGTCGGCCCTTGTCCGCCTCGGGGGCGATGCGATCGGCCGACGGAATATCCACCCATGCAACCGTATCCAGGCCCCGATGTCGGTCGAGGTCGGATTCGGATGGCTTCCGGCGGTCGTAGATGTCGAGTTCGAGAGAATCGGGGGCTTCGGTGGGAGACATCCCTTCGTGGAGCGTGCTTCAGTCGGGGATCGGCAAGGACACGCTCATGTTCAAAGCCGACGCGGCAGCGACGGCCCTCAACGCGTGCAGCACCCTGATCGGGCATCTACTTGCGCTGCGTCAATCGACGAAGGACGTCAAGGACCTCGGCGCGTTTGCCGGGCCGGATGGCGACTTCCATTCCGGGGTCAGACTTGCGGAACAGTACTCCAGCCTCGCCGATGACCTGGACGCGGCATTAGGCGCACACATCGGCATCGTTCAGAGCATGGCCAGCACGTTCAAGGAGGCCGCAAAGACTTTCGCGGCCGTGGACGGCGAGTCGGCGGCCAGCTTTGCCAAGATCGCGATGACGACCGTACCGGGCGGCTTCTCGAATCCGTTACCGGATCCCGCCAAAGCATGGGATTCTGTTGCCACGCCAAAGCCGTACCTTACAGATCTGCAACTCCCGTTGGAGTCCGAAATCTCGAAAGTCTATGCGGCACCAGCAGATTATCGTGCTGTGCAACCCGAAAATCCCTACAACAAGCACTGGAACGAGCTTTACAAGTTCGGGCAGAGCATCAAGCCTGACCCGGTGGTACTGGCGGCGCGCCATTGGACCTGGATGTCGGGGGAGGTCTTCGCGTACTTCGAGGAGTTCAGAAGTACTGCTGTCGACAAAGGTATTCAAGACGGCTGGGTGGGAAAATCGGCCGGCGGTGCTATCGGGGCTGTCAACAAGGTTGTCTCCGATGGCAAAGCGCTATCTACGGTGGCGGGGCAGGTCGGGGGTGACTTGCTAGAGGCCGCCGCGTGGTTGAAAACGACCAAACCGCTGATGCCGCAAACCGAGAACGAGCCGTCCTCTTCGTCGACACTCCAGCTTCCCGGTCTACCGGCCAGCGTCCAGGCGAAGGGCTTGTTGGGTTACCAGTACGACTGCGACAGCTACTACATAGCCGGAATCATCAAGTACAACACTCACCTCCGCGCAATCGAATCTCCAACGGACGGTACCCCTTCGACGCCCGGAACGACCCCCGGAAATACTCCTGGCACCACGCCTGGCACCACCCCCGGTGGCACCCCTTCAACCCCGGGCTCCCCCAGTACCCCTACCGTCCCCACCGACACGGATCCGAAGAATACTGATCCCGCCAACCCCACCAAGACGGACACTCCGACCACAACCACGGACACCACGCTGCAGACGTTGATCACGCAGGCCAGCACGGTGCTTCAGGCGGGCATCACCGCCGCGGAACAGGGCGTAGAGAAGCTCGCGACGGCGGTCCAGACGGCTTTGACGCAGACGAAGACCACGGAAAAGACGACGGACCCGACCGATCAGCTGACCCAGCAGTTGCAGAACCTGGGCCTGATCCCGAAAACCGACAGCCCCGGTGTAACTCCGACCGGCGGCAGCCCGACGGGCGGTACGCCAACGGGCGCACCCCAGACGCCGAAGACGCAGCCGTCTCCGAAGGCAGCCACTCCGACGTCGGCGACCGAGACGGAGGTGGAAGCGGAAACAGCGACGGCATCTCGCGCGGGACTCGCGTCCACATCCTCGTCGTCGTCCTCGGGAACGTCGAGCGGAATGGGCGGCTCGCCAATGGGCGCGGCCGGTTCGCAAGGACAGAGCAAGGAACACAAGCGTCCGCAGTTCCTCACCAACCTCGAGAATTTAGAGGAAGTGCTTGGTGAATCCCCTGCAGCAGTTACTCCGGTGGCCGAAAGGTGATGCGTAGCTGGCAGTTCGAGGATCTGGAGTTCCTCGTGCTCTGGGAGCGGCTCGTAGGGGATGCTCTGCCTGAGCCGTTCGAATTCATCAGTAGTACGCCGATGTATTACGACTATCTGCGAGAGAAGCGACAGGCGGCGGAGCGGCTCGAGGATGTTCTCAAAGGCCCCTTCGCTGATGTGCTGGACGTGCTCTCTGCTCCGGACATCCGACTGGTGGCCCATGGCTGGGATCCGCGGAATCCAGACGATCGGTCTGGGCGGATCAGGATTCTCGCCGCTCGTCAGCGCAGTGTTGGCTTCATCGTGAAGCAGGTAGTTCCTGGAGGTAATTCGGCCGGTGGCGGCTTCGTCGTGACCGAATGTGATCCTCTGCGCCTAGCAGACGAGCTCGTCGCGGCCCTGCCCCTGGCTGCGCCTGGGCGTGTTTCAGAAATTCTCTTGGCGCCACCTCACGAGACTCAGGACGACGTTGATTACCGCTATGGAGCCTCGGCCGTAGGAGCGGAATCGAATGATGATCTCCTGCGAGGATCTCAACGCTTCCTGCACCGACAACTTGATCTGATCGGCACAATCGATGTTGTTCAAGGCCAATCGAAGTACGGACCGCGCGGCATAAGCAAGCACCGGCTGGAGTGGCGTGATCTACCGGATGACGGGCGGTACGCGATAGTTCACGCGCCCCCGTGGAAGGCGACCTCGGTCGACGTGAAGCGACTGACGTCGGTGATCAACTCCCGTATTGCCGAAGGGCGTGCAGTGGAATCAGCTGGACGGCAACTCGACCTACGCGGTGCCCAAGAACGTGCTGGTCTCCACCACCGATCCGCGCACCTCGAACT
>NZ_JBSGBY010000247.1:0-11571 GCF_053601505.1 Nocardia sp. NPDC004722 | reverse complement strand
CGGGGAGAGCGGGATGTGTTGCGGTCGCGGGACGACCGTCATGGGGCGACGGCGGTCGAGGTCGGCCTCGGGCAGTCGCGCGGCGAATCCGGCCACCGTGGAGGCCTCGAACAGCAGAATCACCGGTACATGCGACGAGATCGCCGCTCCGACCCGAGCTGTCACTCGAGTGGCGATGAGGGAGTTGCCGCCCAGGTCGAAGAAGTCGTCGTCGGCGCCGATCGGATGCTCGACATTCAGCAGTTCGCCGAATATCTCCGCGACCAGGATCTCGAGGTCCCCCGCGGGGGCACGGAAGTCCTTGACCCGCAGGACAGGTTTCGGCAGTGCCTGGCGATCCAATTTGCCGGTCGGGGTCAGCGGAATCGACTCGAGGATGGTGATCGAACTCGGCACCATGTGCGCGGGCAGACGCTCGGCGGCGTACGCGTGTAGCGATTCGACGTTCAGCTGCGTGCCCGGTGCGGCATGAACGTAGGCGGCCAGTATCGTCGCGTCGGTGTCGAGTCGATGGCCGACGGTCGCGGCGAAGTCGACATCGTCATGGGCGGTGAGCAGTGCGTCGATTTCGCCGAGTTCGATGCGGAAGCCGCGAATCTTGACCTGGAAGTCGTTGCGGCCCAGGTATTCGATGTCGTCTCCGGCCCAGCGCACCAGATCGCCGGTGCGATACATGCGGTCGCCCGGTGCGAACGGGTTGGCCACGAACCTCGCCGCGGTCAAGGCGGGACGGTCCGCGTAGCCACGCGCGAGTTGCGCACCGGCGATGTACAACTCGCCCGCCACGTCGTCCGGCACGGGCGCGAGCCGGCTATCGAGGACGTATTCGGTCACCGCGCGCAGCGGTCCGCCGATGGTCACCGGGTCTCCCGGCGTCAGCGCGGCGCTGATATTGGTCGCGATCGTGGTTTCAGTCGGTCCGTAGAGGTTGTAGAACTCCCGGGTGCGTCGACCGGAAATCGGTGTCACCCAACGCCGGACGAGATCGGGCGGGCAGGCCTCACCACCCACCACCACGACGCGCAGTCGGTCCAGCCCGGCCGGGTCCAGCGACGCCACCGCGGCCGGGGTCATGAAGGCGTGGGTCACCTTCTCTCGCCGCAGCACCGCCGCCAAGTCGTCGCCGCCGTAGACGTCGGGGGAGACCACCACCATGGTCGCCGCCGCGCCGACGGCCAGCAGCAGCTCCAGGATCGAGGCATCGAAGGACGGCGAGGCGAAATGCAGTGTGCGCGACGAATTGGTGACCCGAAAGCGTTCACGCTGCTGCGTACACAGGCTCGCCAAGCCCGCGTGGCTGACCTCCACGCCCTTGGGGCGGCCGGTGGAACCGGAGGTGTAGATGACGTAGGCCGGGTGCGCCGCGTGCAGCGGCCGTACCCGGTCCGCGTCGGCGATCGGGTCACCCGGGTAGTCGTCGATTCGCCGACCCAGCTCGGCGCTGTCGAGCACCAGCCACTCCAGGGTGTCGGGCATTTCGGTGCGGACGGCGTCCACGGTGAGGCCCAGGGTCGCACCCGAATCGGTGAGCAAGTAGGCGATGCGTTCACTCGGATACCGCGGGTCCACGGGCACGAAGGCCGCGCCGGTCTTGGCGATCGCCCAGACCGCCACCACCGACTCGGCGGACCGTGTGATGGCCAGAGCGACTCGGTCTTCGGGACCCACACCCCTGTCGATGAGCAGTCTCGCCACCCGTGTCGAATACTCGTCGAGCTCGAAATACTCCATCGTGGAGAGGGTTTCGACGGCATCGGCATGTACGAGTGCCAGACCGTCGGGATTCTGCTCGACGGCGGCCTCGAGCAGCTCCGGCAAGGTGGAGACCCGCGGTGTGGTCACCGAGACCTCTGAGGTGGCCGTGGTCGGCCCGGCGAGCAGACGTGCGCGTTCGCTCTCGTCGAGAATGTCGATGGCTCCCACCGTGATTCGGGAGTCGACAGCGATGGCCGTCAGCACGCGTGCGAAGCGTCGGCCGAACGCGGCCACCGTCGACTCGTCGAACCGGTCGGTCGCGTAGACGAGTCCGATCGTGATCTCCCCGATCGCGCCCTCGGCGTCGACCTGCGGCACGACCACGACCTGAAGGTCGAATTTGGCGGTGGCCTCACCGGTGTCGAGTGCTGACACGGTCAGGCCGGGCAACTCCACGCTGGCCTGTTCGACATTCTCGAACGAGAGCACGACGTCGATCAGGGGCCTGCCCCCGGTATCGCGGGTGGGTGCAGCGACCTCGACGACTCGTTCGAACGGAATATCGGCGTGCGCGAAGGCCGAGAGGTCGGTCTCGCGCACGCTGTCGAGGAGGTCCGCGACAGGGGTGCCGCCCTCGACGCGGGTCCGAAGCGCCAGCGTGTTGACGAACATGCCGACGAGGTCGTCGAGAGCCTGTTCGCCTCGGCCCGCGATCGGTGTGCCGACGATGACGTCCTCGCCACCCGAGAGCCGGGACAGCAGTGCCGCCAGTGCGGCGTGGACCACCATGAACAGCGATGAGCGATGCTCGCGGGCCAGGGTATCCAGCGTACGGTGCACGTCGTCCGGCACCGTGAACTCGATCGTGCCGGCCTGCCCCGACGGGGTGTGCGGCCGTGGCCGATCGGTCGGTAGTTCCCGGTCGGTGAGGTCGCGCAGCTGCTCGCGCCAGTACGCCAATTGCGCGGCGGCTACGGAATTCTCGTGGTCATCGCTCCCGATCGCGGATCGCTGCCACAGCGTGTAGTCCGCGTATTGCACCGCGAGTGGAGTCCAGGCCGGGGCGCTGCCGTTGCTGCGCGCCAGGTACGCGGTCACCAGATCACGGGCCAGCGGAGCCAGGGAAGCCCCGTCGGCGATGATGTGGTGGATGACCAGCACCAGGATGTGTTCTTCGGCTGCCGTGTCGGTGAACAGGCGGGCGCGCAGCGGCGCGGACGTGGTGACGTCGAAGCCCGCGGTCATCATCGCTACGACGTCGTCGGTGGCCGAGGCCCCGCCCGCGACGATCTCGAGCCCGTGCGGCAGTACCGCGTCGGCGGAGAGGATGTCCTGGAAGGGGAGGCCGTCGGCGATCGGGAATCGGGTGCGCAAAGCCTCGTGCCGTTCGAGCACATCGAGGACGGCCTGTTGTAGCGCGTCGACACGCAACGCACCGGTCAGGCGGATCGCGAAGGGCAGGTTGTACGCGGGGGAGGCCGGGTTGATCTGATTGATCACCCAGATGCGTTGCTGCGCAAGAGACAACGGCACGTGGTCGGGCCGGGGTAGGGGCTGCAGGCGCGGGCGTTCGGATGCTCGCGAATCCTGTGCCAGCCGTGCGGCGAGGGCCGCCACGGTCGAGGTGTCGAACACCTCACGCACCGCGATCCGGGTGCCCAACGCTTCGCCCAGGCGTGCGGCGAGGCGGGTGGCCATCAGCGAGTTGCCGCCGAGATCGAAGAAATCGTCGTCTGCGCCGATCTGCTCGAGACCGAGGACATCCGCGAACACGCGGGCCACCGCGATCTCGGACTCACCTGCGGGAGCGCGGAATTCGCGGGTGCCGAAAACCGGCTCCGGCAGCGCCCTGCGATCGAGCTTGCCGCTGGTGTTCAACGGGACAGCTTCCAGGGCGACCACGGTGGAGGGAATCATGTAGGCGGGCAGGCTGTCCGCGGCAGCGGCCAGCAGCGACTGCGAGTCGATGACCGCGCCGGGGGCGGGTACGACATAGGCCACCAGGTGATCTCCGAGTGGGGTCGCCACGACAGCTGCCACAGCCTGGGAGACGGTGGGCTGAGCCAGCAGCGCGGTTTCGATCTCGCCCAGTTCGATGCGCTGACCACGGAACTTGACCTGGAAATCGGTGCGGCCGATGTACTCCAGTCGTGCCGGGCGCTCGGCGTTCGCGGCCCGCCAGCGCACCAGGTCGCCGGTGCGGTACATACGGGAACCCTCGGGCCCGAACGGATTGGCCAGGAATCGGTCCGCGGTGAGGTCGGGGCGGCCCAGGTAGCCGCGGGCCAGTTGGTCACCGGCCAGATACAGTTCGCCCGGGACTCCGGCCGCGACGGGATGCAGGCGCGCGTCGAGCACATAGACCTGGCTGTTCCACTGCGGCACTCCGATCGGCACGTTGTTTCGATCGGTGCCGTCCGCGAGCCAGGAGGTGATGGAGACGGCGGCCTCGGTCGGCCCGTAGAGGTTGTGGACCCGGATGTCGGTTCCCAAAGCCTTGGTGGCCGTGACGGTTTCCGGCGGCAGGGCTTCGCCGATGACGAAGATGTCGCGCAGGGACGGCATGCTGCCCGGGCGGGTGTGCGCCGCGAACACGGTGAGCATGGACGGCACGAAGTCAGTGACCGTAATACCTTGTGCGGCAATGAGGTCGGCCAGGTATTCGGTGTCGCGATGGCCTTCGTGGTCGGCGATCACCAGTCGCGCCCCAGTGCGCAGCGGCATGAAGTAGCCCCAGAGCGACACATCGAAGGTGGTGGCGGTCTTCTGGAAGTAGGCGTCGTCCGGGCCCATCGGGTATTCGCTCAGCATCCAGCTGGTTTGGTTGTGGATGGCGCCGTGGCTGACTGTCACACCTTTGGGGCGACCGGTCGAACCGGAGGTGAAGATGACGTAGGCGGGGTTGTCCGGCCGTACCGGCCGCCGCAATTCGTCCGTAGCGACCAGCTCGATCGAGAAGCACTGCAGTGCAGTGGTATCCGTATGCACGATGTCGATACCGGAGGGAATCTCGATCGCGTCCGCGGTGGTGGACAGAACGCAGTCGGGGCGGGCGATGTCGAGAATGTGCCGGATGCGGTCGGCGGGGTGATCGGGATCCAACGGTACCCACGCGCCGCCCGCCGTGAGAATCGCGTACATGCCGACGACGAGATCCAGCGAGCGACGAATCGCCAAACCTACCAGGGACTCCGCGCCTATCCCGCGGGCGATCAGCAGGCGCGCCAATTGGTTGACCCGCGCGTCGAATTCGGCGTAGGTCAGGGCCGTATCTTCGAAGGTGATCGCGACCCGGGCCGGATATCGGGCGGCGGTTCTGCGGTAGCCGTCCAACAGCAACTCGGGTACGAGCGCATGCGCGGTATCGTTGAAGCCCACCAGCATTGCCCGGCGTTCGGTGTCGCTGAGCAGGTCGAGGTCACCGATCGGGCGTTGCGGTTGTTGGGCGACGGCGTCCAGCGTGCGCCGCAGTCGATCGGCCAACGTCGCGACCGTGCCCTCGTCGAACATGTCGGTCGCGTAGATGAAGGTCGCGTCCATTCCGGCAGGTACACCGTCGATGTCGGAGGGCACCACGGTCAGATCCAGGTCCATCTTGGCCAGGTGTGTCCGCAGATCGACGCCGGAAATGGTGAGTTCCGGCAATTCCAGGGTGCCGGTGTCCATGTTGTGGAACGACAGCATCACCTGAAACAGCGGATTCAGCCCGGGCGAACGTGGCGGGTTGAGCACGTCCACCAGTTGTTCGAAGGGAACGTCGGAGTGGCCGAAGGCGGCCGCGTCGGATCGCCGGACCCGGTGCAGGAGTTCAGTGAACGAAAGACTCGGATCGATGTCGGCCCGCAGCACCAAGGTGTTGACGAACATGCCGATCAGATCGTCGAGCGCCGCTTCACCGCGACCGGCGATCGGCGTGCCGATGGTGATGTCACGAGTGCCGCTCTGCCTTGCCAGCACGATCGCCAGCGCGGCGTGCATCACCATGAACAGCGTTGAATTGTGCTCCTGTGCGAGGCGAGTCAACGCGCTATGCAGCGCCGCATCGATGTGGATGCCGGCGGTGGCGCCGCGCCCGGACGCGGTCGTCGGCCGCGGTCGATCCGAGGACAGGTCCAGCTGATCGGGTAGGCCGGAGAGCTGCCGGCGCCAGTAGGCGATCTGCTGGGAGAACACGGACTGCTCGTCGTCCTCCGAGCCGAGGGCTTCACGTTGCCACAGCGTGTAGTCGGCGTATTGAACCGGCAGCGGGTCCCAGTTCGGCGCGGTCCCACGCGTCCGAGCCAGATAGGAGGTCATGAGATCACGGGTCAACGGGCGAATCGACACTCCGTCGCCCGCGATGTGGTGAACCACGCAGACCACAACGTGTTCCGTGGCTTCGATTCGCAGCAATCGCAGTCGAATCGGTGGTGCGACGGTCAGGTCGAACGGGGTCGTGGCGATCTCGGCGACGAGTGCGGGCACTTCGTCCTCGCTCACATCGAGGACTGTGACCTTCGGCAGCGCACGTGAATCGTTGAGCGGCAGTATCTCCTGGTATCCGACACCGTCGAATTCGGGATAGCGGGTGCGCAGCACCTCGTGTCGTTCTACGAGGTCACGGGCTGCCTCGGTGAGGGCATCGAGGTGCAATCGGCCACTGAGGCGCGCGACGAAAGGCATATTGTCCACCGCGCTCGCCGGGTCGAAGCGATTGTGGAACCACATCCGCTGCTGTGCGTAGGACAGCGGGATCTGCGCCGGACGCGGCATCGCCTGCAAGCGTGGACCGCCGCGCCCCTCCGCGGTGTGCGCGATGAGAGTGGCCAGACCAGCCACCGAAGAGTCCTCGAACAGCGACTGCACCGACACTCGGACGCCCAGAGCGTCGCCGATACGCGCGACCGCTTGCGCCGCCAGCAGTGAGTTGCCGCCCAGTTCGAAGAAGTCGTCTTCGAGCCCGATCCGAGTCTCGCTGTCGGCAGGCAGCAGCAGCGCCGCGAACACCGTCGCGATCGCTTCCTCGGCCGGGGTGGTGGGGGCACGGAATTCCCGGGAGGCGAACACCGGTGGCGGCAACGCATCTCGGTCGAGCTTGCCGACGGGGGTCAACGGGACATCGTCGATCACGACGAGCGCCGAGGGAATCATATAGGCGGGCAACGACTCGGCCGCGAAGCGCAGCAGCTCGGCCGAGTCGAGAACGACGCCCGGGTGGGGTAGGGCGTAGGCGACCAGCCCGGTGACGCCCGAGGGCAAGGTGGCGCCCAGGGTCACCGCGAAAGCTACGTTCGGATGCGCGGTCAGGACGCTGTCGATCTCGCCGAGTTCGATGCGCAGGCCGCGGATCTTGACCTGGAAATCGGACCGGCCCAAGTATTCGATGAGGCCGTCCGAGGTGCGGCGAACCAGGTCACCGGTCCGGTAGAGGCGGCTGCCGGAGGTTTCGTCCGCGGCGCCGAACGGGTTGGCCAGGAACCGCTCCGCGGTTAGGGCGGGTCGGTTCAGGTAGCCGCGTCCCAGGCCCGCACCTGACAGGTACAGCTCACCGACGACGCCCTCGGGGACCGGTCGCAGCCGCGCGTCCAGGATGAAGGCGCCGACGCCATCGATCTCCGAACCCACGGTGATCGCTTGATCGGGCAGCATTTCCCCGGTGGTGACCATGACTGTGGCCTCGGTGGGGCCGTAAGCGTTGAACAGTCTGCGGCCGTCGACAACCCACCGCGACACCAGGTCCGAGCCCAAGCGGTCGCCGCCACACACCACGACGCGCACGTCGTCGAGGCCGGTCGGATCGACCGATTCCAGTGCACCGGGGGTGATGAGCAGATGTGAAACCTGTTGCCGTCGTGCCAGATCCGCCAGTTCGGGACCACCGAAAACGGTAGGCGGTGCGATCACCAATGTGGCGCCCACCGCGAAGGTGAACAGCATTTCCATCAGTGAGAAATCGAAGCTGGGCGAGCTCAGGTGTAATACCCGTGACTGGCTGGTCACCAGGTAGCGGGCTCCGACGAGCGCCAGCGTGGCGATCCCGGCGTGGGTGATCACCGCGCCTTTGGGTTTGCCGGTGGAACCGGAGGTGTAGATCACATAAGCCGCGTGTTCGGGCAGCAGCGGGCGAGTTTGATCGAGATAGGAAATGGGATGCGCGGCATGCGCATTCATGGAGGTTCGGACGAGCGGATCGTCGAGTTCGAGCCATTCGATGTGCGTGCCGAGGGCATCTCGGTGTGTGGTGGTGGTGAGTCCGAGCGCGACGCCGGAATCGGTGACGATGTGTTCGATACGGTCGGCGGGATACGCGGGATCGATGGGGACGTACGCCGCGCCGGTCTTGGCTACCGCCCAGACCGACATGATCGATTCCACCGACCGTCGGATGCCGACGGCGACCATGTCGCCCGGTCCTATTCCGCGGGCGATCAGTTCGCGTGCCAGCCGCGTGGATGTTTCGTCGAGCTCCCGGTAGGTCAGGACGCGTTGATCTCCCGGCATTCCGGTCGGATCGAAGCGCAGCGCGGTGGAATCGGCGTGGGAGTCGACGGCCGCGGCCAGCACCTGTGCGAACGAGAGGAAATGGGTGCGGCGGCGGGTGCCACGTGCGGAACGACGCCCGGACTGCATTCGAATCCTCAACCCTTCGACAGCGATTCACGTCATGGCTCGCCCCGATCGAACGAGCGAGCCTCGAATCTCGACGAAAGTAGTGAACCCGCCGAGTTCGACTATTCCCTCTGATGGGAAGTTGCTGATGCGGGGTCGAATCCGTTGCCGAAGCCGACCCGACACCGTGGTTCCCCGGACACGCTTCGGGCCGGCGTATTTCTCGCGTAACTGTGTCGGCTGGTAGTCGTCGAACACCGACCAGATCGAGACGACGTTGCGCAAGACAACCGGGCTCTGCTTCGCGAGTACTTCGTCCAGTTCGAGTGCGTCGAATTCGGGCATCGCCTGGCCGGCCCGACCTGCGTGGCTTGACCCGGTCGCGCACCGATCTGGTGAGGAAGAGTCCGAAGCTGGCAGCCAGAATCGGAGCAAGCGTTAGTGGCCTTCGTCGTAGCCCTTGGTCACGTCCCATATTCTTTCGCATCTGAGGCGGGCGCTACCGGGGCTTATTCCCAGTCGTGGGACTAAATCCTTGCGACGAAACGGCGCATGAGGGGTTTGTCGATGCCGTGGTAGACGGCTGTCGATGCTGCCAGCGCGAGCATGAAACACAGTGCTGCGCAACCCAACCAGCCGAAGAAGCCGAATCGGCGGCCTGCGATGACATACCTGGTGACCAATACCATGATCGGGAATTGGATGAGGTAGAACGCGTAGGACACCTCGCCGAACCACACCATTGTCGGTGAGGCGTTGAAGCCGCCAAGCCCACGCATGTCGCGGGTGGCCAGGGTGGCGATCAGCGCCGCCATCGGCAGTACTTCCAACGCCGACATCTTGAAGTCGATCGGCACCACCCAGCTCGCCACGTACGCGACGAACACCGCCACCGTGACGGGAAGCAATCGCGTACTGCGCCACTGGCCTTCGAGCACAGCCCGTGCCGCCAATACCCCGACATAGAATTCTGGCAGTCGTGACAGCGGGAAGTCGTAGCTGAACCAGTAGGACCGCACCACGGGAATGTCCGGCTGGGCGAACCACTGCGGGGTGGCGTGCAGTTCCGCCGTGGGTGACGTGTCACCGGGAACGAGCCTGGCGGCGAAAGCGTTCGCGGTGCCGCGCGGACCGTCGAAACCGAGGAAATACACCAGATGCAGCGCCAGGACCAACAGTCCCAAACCCACTATCCAGGCCAGCAACCGCCGCGGCGGAATCCGTTGTACCACCGGCGCTGCCAGCGGAAAGCTGAGATAGAACAGCATCTCCGAGGCCAACGACCACGAAGGTATGTTCAGTCCGCCGACTGTCGTCCACTTCGGCCACCACGTATGTATCAGAAGCAGGTTCGGCAGCCACAGCACGATCCGACCCACCGGCACCGCGGCGACCACGATGAAGGTGAGGGCCGCGACCAGGTGTGTCGGATAGATCTTCAACACACGTTTGCGATAGAACGCCCACGCGGATGAACCCGGCCGAAACGACCAGTAGATGATGAACCCGGACAGTACGAAGAAGAACGTGACCCCCGCCGCGCCGAGTTGCATCGGCAGGAAATCCTGATGGATCCGCCGGAACAGTTCGGACTTCTGGAATGGGTAGGCGGGCAACAGCACCAACGCGTGCAACACGAAGACCGCCAGCGCAGCCCACCAGCGCGCGCCGGTCAACGTCGGCAGGCGAGGGCGGCCAATCGACGCCGGTGCGCCGTGGGCAACGGCGGAGGCAGGCGCGGTCAACCGGCGATCCAGCGTCGAAGCGCGGTGGCGAGTGCCGTGTCACCGCGGGCGTCCGAATGAAACGGCATCCCGAGGAAATCGGCACGCGGATCGAAGAAGCCGTTTACCCACGGCTCCGCCGAGCACAGTCCATGACCCGCAGTCACGGTACGGGTGTCGAAGAAGCTCGCTCCGAGCATGTCGGCAGCCTTACGCTGGGCGTCGTCGAGCCGATTCAGATACTCGGCGAGCGCTCGCCCTCGACCCTGCACGATCGGCGCGACTCCGAGCACGTTGGCGCAGAACACATCCGAGTTCGGTGCGGCCAGTTCCGGATAGCCGACGAAGACGATCTTCGCCTGTGGTGCGTAGTACTTGACGAAATCGATGACCGGGCGGATGCGATCGGCATACGTCGCGGGAGTCAGTCCGCGGTAGTCCGGGATGCGCTGCTGGTCGAGTGCGTCGGTATCGCACCCGTCGCGAAGGTTGAAGATGCAGGTGAATACCGAATCCCACAGCATGACGTCGCTCGATCCCCACGTGTCGTTCATGCCGAACTGCAGCGCGACGACCTTGGTGCCGGGCCCGAACGCGCCCGCCGCATCGGCTAGGCGCGCCTCGTGCAGCACCGTGTACGCGGTTTGGCTGTGCAGCGAGGCACCGGAGCAGGAGACGTCGACGAAGTCCGGTGTCCCGGCCACGCCCATGAACTGGCTCAGCTGGATCGGCCAGGCCGCTGGGCCGTGATTGCAGTCCAGGGAATCACCGTCGAGCCGAAGTCCGTTGGCCGTGTACGAATCACCGAGCACAACCAGGGCATGGCCGGGGCGCTGGGGGGCGTCGTCAGCGGCGGCAATGGCCACCGAGTGCTCCAGACCGAAAAAGACCAGGGTACTGAGCAGAATCCGGGATACCCGCGTGTTCCGCGACCCACCGGCAATCGTCGACAGAAGCTGACTTCGCACCTCAGTACCCGGCCCGTGGAGCGAAACCTGGATCCGGCAGTGTCGGAGCAGGTTGATTGGAGGGTTCGGCCGGCTGTGCGGGGGCCATGGCAGGCTTGGGGGTGACGGGAGCCTCCGGTACGGCGATGTCACCGGTGGGTGAATCGGTCGGCGGCGCCGGGGTAGTTGTGCTCGGCACGGCGGCGGTCGGGCCGGGGGTCGTCCCTGCGACAGATGTCACGGGACTCGTGTCACCGGGGACCGAGGACGCAGGCTGTGAGCTCTTACATCCGGTTACGGCGAACACCGCCAGCACACACAGTGCGATTTTGACATAGGGAAATCTACGCACGCGGTCCTCACCATGGCGGAAGAAGTTTCTCGATGGACCGATGAGACGGTAGCCGACCGTATTGAGAAGCTATGACGCCTTCCGTCCCATCGGTGGGAAGACGTCCATCCCCGTATCTCATAGGGCGCGCGGTCCCGGAGGTTCGACCAGACTTCCCAACGTTGGGAATGCAGAGGAGCGACTCGTGGTCGCCGCAGGCTAATGTTCGGTCCCGACGGCCATCAAGACGAAGCCCCATGCGTATGCGGATATCGCATGGGGCTGG
>NZ_JBSGBY010000246.1:0-11586 GCF_053601505.1 Nocardia sp. NPDC004722 | reverse complement strand
CCTCGATGCCCCAGTGCTCGCAGGTCGCCTCGGCGAAACGGCGTGCCCGCTGCCCGCAGCTGGCGGTGCGCGCCAGATCCAGCACGGCGCGCCGACGCGGCGGTTCGTCGGCCAGCCCCCGCAGCGCCTCGGAGACGTCGGCATGGATGGCGACGAAGCGATGAATCGCGCTGGCGCACAACAACTCACGACGCAGATCGGCGGCGACGACCAGCAGGATCGGCACCCCCGGCCAATCGCCTATTCGCATCCACGCGCTGGTGAAAGCGGTGTATAGCGGCATCGACTCCACTCTCAGCTCATCGATGACCACCACCAGGGCGCGCGGCTCCTCCACCGCGAATTTCACCAGGCTATCGGTGAAATCGCGGTAGGTGATCGGCGTCAGATCACCGTGCGGATGCAGTACCGAGCAGCCTTGCCGCTCAGCGACGTCCCACCGTATCTCCTTGCCGCCCAGCACTTTCCATCACCTCGATGTTCATGCACGGTCCTCCGGGAACCGTGGCACCAATCCCAGCAGGTCGGACATGCCCAGAATCCGCACCGGCTTGGTCACCCTCTCGTGCCCTGCCACCGACACCAGACCCACGCCCCGCACCGCGCAACGCTCACGGGCTCGGAGCAGGACATTCAGTCCGGCCGCGCCGAGAAATTCGACTTTTTCCAAATCCAGGATCAATCGGGCACCCGGCTCGGTGATCTCGCTCGCCGCCCGTAACGCGGTGTCGAACTCGTCCGCGGTGGACAGGTCGATCTCTCCCGCAACCTGGACGACCACGTCATCGCCCAGCGAATCCCAGCTCACACGAAGCGGAGATCCGGTACAGCCGAGAACCCTGCGGTCTCGCTGATTCATGCGAATCACGCTAGAGGAATACCCGGATCGGGGAACCGAAACCACCAAGTCGATCATGCCTATTTTGCTTGAAAGCGGCACCAACGCAAAGACTTTCGCCGCCGTACCCGTACACGGGTACGCCGGCTACCGGACGGGTGCGCCGACGCGGCACCGCGTGCCGTCCGGTCCGATCCACTCGCCGAGCCGGGCGAAACGGCGCATTCTTGGGTATGGCCATGGAGCGGCAAGACACCTATGCCCGCGCGTCGGCGGAACTCGACCAGCGCGAGCTGGCCGCGGCCGAGGTCGAAGCGCAACTCGACCAGCGTGAGGAATCGCTGCGACAACGAGAACAAGCCGTGACGCGGCGCGAGCGCGCGGTCATCGAACGCGAACAGTCGGCGGATCGCCGCCAGTCGGTGGCCGACAGCCGCGAGGAGCTCGCCGACGACCGTGAGGACTCGGCGGATCAGCGCGAGGATCTCGCCGACCGGCGGGAGCAGGACGCCGACGAACGGGAGGCGATCCTGCACCGGCGGCTGGGCGTCCACGCGCCGAACGCCATCCCGTCCCTCCCGCGCTCGGCCCGTGACGAAGCCGCGCGAGATCGCGGTGCCGCACGGGACGAACGGCAGCAGGCACAGATTCAGCGCGCGATGGACGACAGCCGCAGGCAGCTCGATCGAGCGTTCTGCGCGCTCACCGACGATCACGAGTCGGCGGGCTGAGTCCTCGGCCCGGGGCTCGCGGCCGATGCCGTGGCGTGGTGATCGCGCCTGGGATCGACCCGGTAGAGCGCGTAGGCCGACCGGATGACCGGTTGCGCGACATTGCGAACCGGGACGCCGCCGGGCGTGCGGCCGTGCTCGGTCCCGGCGTGCGCGTGACCGTGAATCGCCAGGTCGGCGGCGGCCTCGTCGATGGCCTCGGCGAGCAGATAGGAGCCCAGGAAGGGATAGATCTCGCGGGGTTCGCCGCGCAGGGTGTCGGCTGCGGGCGAGTAATGGGTGAGGGCGATCCGGATATCGGTGTGCAGGCTGTCCAGGGCGGTGCGCAGGGATGCGGCGAGAGTCTCCGTGCGCCTGATGAACTCGCGCATCAGCGGTTCGCCGAACGCGCTGCCGGAATGCCCCGCGAAGCCGCCGCCGAAGCCGATGGTGCCCGCGACACCCAGGGTCCGCTCCCCCACCTCGACCGTGACGGCGGTCCCCTCGAGCACGAGAATGCCTCGGTCGCAGAGTGTTTCGGCGATGCGGTCGGCCGCGTCGCCGTGGTGGTCGTGATTGCCGAGGACCGCGATCACCGGTACGTCCAGACCGCCGAACTCCGCCGCGACGACCCGGGCCTCCTCGACGGTGCCGCAGCGGGTGAGATCCCCCGCCAGCAGCAGCACGTCCGCGCGTTCGGCCAGATCCGCCAGCGCCGGGCGGAACAGGCCCCGTGATTCGTCGCCGAGGTGGACGTCCCCGACCGCCGCGATCCTCATTCGCCCAGGGTTTCCACGACGTGCGGCCGGGTCGGCGGCAGCACCTGGATCTCGTTGTGCACCGCGAAGCCCGGCAGCGTCTCGCGCACCACCTCCTCGATGTGGCCGCGGCTCTCGGCGCTGTTGACGCCTCCGGTCAGCGAGACCACCAGGCCGCTGACCATGACCTGGATGCCCAGTTCGGCGGTGCGGGCATCCTCGTGCAGGATGCGGCGCAGGCGGGCGATGACGTATTCGATGCTGTCGTTCATGCGGTGGGCTCCTGAATCACGGACAGATCGGCCAGCAGGCCGAGAAAGGCTCGCGCGTACGGCGAGTGGACGGTGTGTTCGCGCACCACCGGCCAGTCGACCTGCTCGCGCAGATCGCGGGCGATCCGCAGCATTGGGCTCAGGTCCAGGCGGTGGGCGTCGAAGACGAGCAGCTTGTCGATGATCAGGTCGGTGCCGCTGATCACCGGTGCGATCGTGGGCCCGATCCGCATGACGTCCGCGCGATCGAGCATCTCGTCGGTGACCTCCCGGTAGTTGGGCCGGAAGATCAGGTCGACGAGGGTGTCGCCCGCGTAGGCCTTGATGAGCCAGTCCTCCGGCGGGTCCGAGAGCCGTAATCCGGCCCGCGCCAGCGCGGTTCGCGCCGGGCCGATGTCGGCGCGCTTGATGAACAGGTCCACGTCGTGGTCGGAGATCGGTCCGCCGCGCGCGTAGACCGCGCAGCCACCGGCCACCGCGAAGCGGATATCCGTGTCCGCGAGCGTGTTCACCGCGCGGGTGAGCGCGTGCAGCAGTTCGTCGATGGTGGCGGCCATGTCACCGCGATACCCGGCGGTGACCGTTTCACGCAGCCCGCCGCCGAACCAGTCCGGGGTCGCGCCTATCGCCCACCGGGATAGCGCTGACTGCTCAGGAGCCGGGCCAGGTGCGCGGTATTGCGGGCGAGGGTGTCGATCGTGCGGATCACCGGTGCGGGCGGCTCGGGCAGGTCGAGGTAGTCGGTGCCGCCCATGGCCTCGCCGTTCCAGTAGGCACAGCCCTGGGCGGGAATGGTGAAGCCGATGTCGTTGAGGCCCTGGAAGAGATCGGCGACGATCTTGTGCGCGCCGTCCTCGTTGCCGACGACCGCGGCGATGGCCACCTTGCCGGTCATGGCGGGACGGCCCGCGGCGTCACGGAGTGAGAGTTCGGCGTCGAGCCGTTCGAGGGCGCGCTGCGCGACCGAGGACATGTGCCCCAGCCAGGTCGGCGTCGCGATCAGCAGGATCTCCGAGGCGAGGATCTCCTGGCGGATCGCCGGCCATTGATCGCCGTCGCCTTCGTGGGCGTGCACGCCGGGGCGAATATGGTGGTCCACCAATCGAATCGACTCGCCGCCGACACCGTGGGCCGAGAGGCGGTCCAGGATCTGCAACGCGAGCAGGTCACTGCTGGAATCCTCGGGCGAGGACCGCAGCGTGCACACCAGTGCGACGGCATTGAGCTCGGCCATGGATGATCCCTCCTGCCGATATCGGGTCCGTGCCGCGGTACCCGGTGCGGTCGCGGGCAAACGCACTGAGCGATGGGCAAACGCACGCACTGCGCGATCGGCGAACGCACTGAGCGGGCGTTTGCCCATCGCTCAGCGCGCGCATGCCAATCGGCAGGCCGTGTTCGCCGATGCGACGGCCGGGTGGAAGGCCGAGGACCGTGGCGAATTCGCCCGGCTGCTCACCAGATTCGTCGCCGACTTCCAGGCCGTCAGCGCGGACCGGGACTGACGGTCAGTCCGGGCGCACCGAATCCAGGACGGTGGCGGCGCGTTCGAGCATGTCCATGAGGGCGGCGCGTTCGGCTTCGGTGAACTCGGCGGCCAGGGCGCGTTCGACGGGGACGGCGCGTTTGTCGGCGGCGTGCATGACCTTGCGGCCTTCGTCGGTGAGGCTGGTTTCGAGGACGTTGCGGTGCCAGGCGTGGGGGGTGCGTTCGATGAGGCCGCGGTCGCGCAGGTTGCCGAGGACGGTGTTCATCGTGGGTGGGGTGACGCCGCAGCGGCGGGCCAGTTCGGCGGCGGAGATGCCGGGGTTCTCGCTGAGCACGTAGAGGGCGGCGTACTGGGGGATGGTCACGCCTGCGGGTTTGAGGGCGGCGTTCTTCGCGCCCATGAGTGCCTGTTCGGCGCGCTTGATGAAGCTTCCGAGGCGTTCTTCGACCGGCATCGACGTCACCGGAGCATGATAACCCATCGATCTATTCGAGTCTTGACGATCATTAGAACTCTAATCTATCTTCGCTCTCGCACCTTGATGTCAGCTCGACTGGTTCGAAAGGGTTTCCCATGCCCCACCCGATTCGCCGCTGGGCCGCACCGGCGGCGGCGGTCCTTCTGCTCGCCCTCACCGCGTGCGGCACCGGCGACGCGACCACCCCGGCGGCCGACCATCTCGACACCGCCTACGAGCTGCCCGACGGCGCGTACCCGGAGAGCATCACGGCCGATCCGCGTACGGGCGAGATCTACGCCAGCTCGTTCCTGACCGGTGCCGTCTACCGGGCCACGCCGGGCAATCCGAAGGCCGAGACCTTCTTGCCCGCGGGCGCCGACGGCCGCAAGACCGCCAACGGCGTGAAGGTGGACGCCGCCGGGCGACTGTGGGTGATCGACCACACGGCGGGAATCACGGTGTACGACACCGCGACTCGCGCCCTGATGGCCCGCTTCGACATGCCCGCGCCGGACAAGGCGTTCCTCAACGATCTCGTCATCACACCCGACGGCAGCGTGTATCTCACCGACAGCGGACGGCCCGTCGTCTACCGCATCGCCCCGGAACAGATCGCGGACGCGCTCGCGCACGGTGGGCACGGCGGCGAACTCCGCGTCCACGCCGACCTCGGGGCGACGAAAGACCCTGCCGCGCAACAGGCCATGGTGCTCAACGGTCTCGCGGCCGACGACGCGGGCCGGTACCTGCTGGTGGTCGACATGACCAACGGCGACCTGTACCGGGTCGCGACCGATGCGACGGCGGCGGTGCGCAAGATCGGCTTGACCGGCGGCAACGCGGTCGACGGCGACGGACTGGAAATGCGCGGCGATACGCTGTGGGTGGTGCACAACAAGGGGAACGCGGTCAGCCGCTGGCAGCTCGACGCGGACGGCACGAAAGCCGAACTGCGGCACCGCGTCACCGATCCCGCCCTCGACATCCCCACCTCGATCGTGCACACCGGCGGCCACGCCCTGGTGACGGTCTCCCAGTTCGACAAGAACGGGCCCTACGGCGCGGGCACTCCGGCCCCGTTCCGCATCATCGAGATCTCTCAACTCTGAAGGAGCACACCATGACCCACCCGATCATCCCCAGCAAGTACGAAGACCTGCTGACCCGCCCGCTGTTCGCCCACCTGGCGACCCTCAACCCGGACGGCACCCCGCAGGTGACGCCGATCTGGCAGATCTGGGACGGCGAGTTCCTGCGCTTCACCACGACCACGACGCGGGCCAAGCACCGCAACACTTCTCGCGACCCGCACGTGGCCGTGAGCATCAACGATCCCGACGCGCCGTACCGCTACCTCGAGGTGCGCGGCGTCATCGAGCGCATCGACGCCGACCCCGATGGCGAGTTCTTCGACGTCCTGGCGCAGCGCTACGGCCTGAACTACGAGAAGCCGGTGGGCGATCACGCCGACCGCGTCATCCTCGTCCTGCGCCCGACCCGCGTCACTTTCCAGGGCTGAAACGAATTACGGAGTAGCGCATAGGAAAACCGTCGCCGTCCGGCCGATTCGCGTGATTACCAGCGAATACGGCTGGCTGCCACGGGGTTTGATGCGACTGCGCAGCGCATCCGGATCGATATCGACGCCCCGGGCCAGAATTTCCAGCGGCCCGCAATCACGCCGATGCAGCTCCGCCCGCAGCGTCTTCTCCCGGAACTCCATCCGATCAAGGATCCGGAACCCGCGCACCCCCTCGGGCACCTTGTCGCCGGTGAGATAGGCGATCCGCGGATCCAGCTGCCACAGGCCGTGTTTCGCCGCGTAATGCCGCACCAGCCCGGCCCGCACCACCGCCCCGTCCGGGTCGATGATCCACTCCCCCGGTTCCCGCTCGGGAATGTCGTCCGGATCGGCATCGGTGAGCGTCCACGGCTCACCGGCCGACGACAACACCGTGGCCCGCCGCGTGACCCCCGCCTCCGCCAGCCCCGGCGACCACAGACACGCTTCCCGCACCGCCCCGTCCAACGACACGACCTCGACCTCCCCCGCCCAGGCGAGCTTGTCGAAATCCAGTCCGGGAGCACACTTCACAGCCAGATCCCGCCCCGCGTAGGCGGTGAGCAGATCCGGCAATGGCGGCTGCAACTTCGCCGGATCATGCGTCCGCCGCCCATCGGCCCGCCGCGCCGGATCGGCGATCACCACCTCGGCCGTGCTGCACGGCACGAGGGCATCCGCCTTGGCCAGCAACACGTTTCGCGGATCCGCCTCGCCGCGTTGGATTCCGGCCAAAAGCACGCCGGAATGACGAGGGGAATGGCCAGACGAATGGCCAGGGACGGGGTGTAGCGAGGGGCCGAGGTTGTGGGCCGCCATGGCTAGGCGGACCTCGTCGAGGTCGCTGCCGATGACCGTCGGGCATGTCTGGGCCAGCTCGGCAAGTTCCGCACCGATCGAACAGGTTACGTCGTGGACGGTGCGGCCTGCGAGGCGTTGGGCGCGGTGGCGGGCCACTGCGGTCGGGGTCGCCTGTTGGAGCGCGTCGTCGGTGAAGAGCCAGTCCTGAGCGTCGGCGAGTTTCACGGCCGCGCGGCGGCGCAGGCGGACGGTTTCGACGAGGGCCGGGGCGCGGTCCGCATGCGACTTGCGGACTCGCTCCAGGTCTTTGAGGAGTGAAGCCGGGGTGAGCGCGAAATCGCCTACCTCGGCCAGGGCCGCCGCGCCGGGGGCACTGGTGAGGTAGGCGATGTCGTCGCGAGAGAAGGTGTACGCCACCTACTTGGCGGAGACGCCGGGCTTCACGCCGGTGATCATGGCGTTGTAGAAGAACTGGCGGGGCACCACGTGGCGCAGCACCTTCTCGTCGAGGGCGGAGAAGGCCAGCCACGCGCGGTACTGGGCCATGCGGTAGCCGATGGTCAACTTCTCGTCCGGCACGGCGGCCTCGAAGGTGCGGACCGGCCAGCCCCACAGGGCGGCGGCGAATTCCTCGGTCTTGGCCTGGACCTCGATCGCTCCGGCGCTGGAGGCCATGCGCTCCAGGTCGGCGGGATCGAAGGTGTGCAGGTCCACGACGGCCTCGAGGGCGGCGGCGCGGGAGGACTCGTCGAGCTCCTCCTGCGGGCGACGCCAGCTGCTCAGGAACGGCAGCTTGGTGACGTTGGTGGTGATCTTCCAGGTGAGCTGGCCGAGGCGGCGCGCGTAGATGTTGCCGATGGTGGTCGGCTCACCGGCGAACACGAAACGACCGCCGGGCTTCAGCACGCGCAGGCACTCCTTGAGCGCGAGCTCCACATCGGGGATGTGGTGCAGCACCGCGTGGCCGACGACCAGGTCGAAGGTGTCGTCCTCGTACGGGATGGTCTCGGCGTCGGCGACGCGGCCGTCCACGTCGAGGCCCAGGTTCTGGCCGTTGCGGGTGGCGACCTTGACCATGCCCGGGGACAGGTCGGTGACCGAGCCGCGCTTGGCGACTCCGGCCTGCATCAGGTTGAGCAGGAAGAAGCCGGTGCCGCAGCCGAGTTCGAGGGCGCGGTCGTAGGGCACTTCGGCGCTGGGGGCGACGGCGTCGAATCGACCGCGCGCGTACTCGATGCAGCGCTCGTCGTAGGAGATCGACCACTTGTCGTCGTAGGTCTCGGCTTCCCAGTCGTGGTAAAGGACCTGGGCCAGCTTGTTGTCGCTATACGCGGCCTGGACCTCTGCCTCGGTGGCGTGCGGGTTCGGCGCGGGGTCTTCAGGACCAACTGTCATGCAGGGCAGCCTAATGAATACCCCGGTGAGGGGTGTTATCGGGCTACTTAACGGCCCGTGAACGGGACCGCGTCCGGACCATTGTCCAAATAGGAACGTGTTCCAACCTGCTGATCTTCGGTGCCGAACAGATCCGCCCATTCGCGACGCGCTCGATCATGGCCGTGCGTGCCCGCTTCGAAGACCCGTTTGGCGGCCGCCAAGGCGAGGCTCGGACCACCGGTGAACTGCTTCGCCCAACGCAGCGCGGCGGTGAAGACATCGTCGGGGGCGACGACCTCGTCGACCAGGCCGAGGGAAGCGGCTTCCTTGTGGTCGACGAAGCGACCGCTGTAGACCAGATCCTTGGCGGCGGACGGGCCGATGAGCAGGCTCAGGCGGCGGATACCGGCCAGGGGGATGAGGCCCGCCTTGATCTGCGGCAGGCCGAGTTTCACGTTGTCGCCGATGATGCGGCGATCGGCGGCCAGCGCCAGCTCCAGGCCCGCGCCCAGCGCGTAACCGCTGATGGCGGCGACGGTCGGCTGGGGCAGCCGGGCCAGCGAGTTCAGCGCCGACTGGAAGTCCTCGACCATGGCCGACGCCTGCTCGGGAGTGAGCCCGGCCAGTTCGGCCAGCTCGTCACCGGCACTGAACACGCGCTCGTCGCCGTAGACCACGACCGCCGAGATCGACTCGTCCTTGCCGATCTCCTCGACCGCGCCCGCCACCTCCAGCGCCACCTGGAGATCGATCAGATTCATCGGCGGGCGTGCGATGCGCAGCACGGCGATACGCTCTGCCACACCCCGGTCCACGGTCACGAATTCGGCCACGGACGGACACCCTACTCGGGGCGCTGCGAACCCCGGATACGCGAGTTGTCCGGCAGCTCGGCGAAATAGCGGTCGGCGTTCGGGAAGGCCAGCGCCGGACCGTTGCCGGAGGGGTCGTAGATCGGCATGATCGGGCTGATGGCGCGCTCGGCCGCGAGAATCTCGGCGGTGGAGGCGAATTCGTTCAGTGCCGTGAGCTGGGTCCAGGTCGGCGGCAGCAGCACGTCCAGGCCCTCGTGCCAGCGGGCGATGGCCTCGGTGGGCGTACACCAGGTGACGACCTCGGCCTCGGAGGTGTCACCGTCGGCGAGCTGGCCTTCCGGCAGCACCGCGACGAAGAAGCGGGTGTCGTAGCGGCGGGGCTCGATCTCCGGGGTGATCCAGTGATCCCAGGGGCGCAGCAGATCCGCGCGCAACACCAGGTTCTCGCGGGTCAGGAATTCGGCGAAGGACAGCTCGCGGCGTTCCAGTTGCGCGCGGGCCTCGGCGTAGACCGAGGAGTCGGTGACGATGCTGTCGGCGGTCGGCCCGGCCAGCAGCACACCGCATTCCTCGAAGGTCTCGCGCACCGCCGCGCACACCAGCGCCTGCGCGCGGCCCGCGTCGATGCCGCCGAATCGCTCACCCCACCAGGCCGGTTCGGGTCCGGCCCAGTCCAGGGCGATGGCGGCGTCCGAGGGGTCGACGCCACCGCCGGGGAAGACGGTCATCCCGGCGGCGAAGGCCATGCTGCCGACGCGCCGCTGCAGGAAGACTTCGGGCCCGTGCGCTCCATCGCGCACCAGCACGACCGTGGACGCGTCCTTGATGGGCGCGGCCGTCGGCTGGGAATCGGGCTGGGCAATTGCTTCGCTCACCTTCGGACCATAACTGTTGCCCAGGCTAAGCGATAGCACGGGTTGCGCAGGACGCAGGTCAGTCCGTCAAATGGACTGACCCGGTGCGGGTTTCGAGGATCGGCTGGCCGGATCCGTCGTGGCGGGTCCAGGTGCCCTCGACCTTGCCGGTGCGGTAGTCCTGCACCTGGCTGACCACCGCGCCGGTGTCATCGGTCCAGGTGACCAGGAAGATTCCCGATTCGATGGGCTCGACCGCGACCGGGGTGCTGGTCTGGCGTCCGGTGTCGGCGGCGGTGTAGGTGACGGTGCGGCCGTCGACGGAGAAGGTGATCGTGCCGCCGGAGCCGGAATCGTAGCTGAGCTGGACCGTCTTGCCGTTCAGGTCCGCCGGGACCGCGGCCTTGCCGAGTGTCTCCGCGGCATGGGACCTCGAAACCTGCTGGGCGGCCGGTGGATCGGCGACACACCCGGTGGCGGCGAGGGCGAGGGCCAGTAACGCCAACGCACCGATGCTCCGGCCCAACGCCCGCTCCCTCCGTACACGGCAGTTGCGGACAGTTTGCCCATAGCCGTGTCCGGATGCAATCGCAGCGCGCCGGGGACTCTGCTGAACAGTTGCCGAACTTCAGCGGCGACAGTGCCGGTCAGCGATTGCGGCGACCTGTCAGCGATTACGGTGGCGACCGAAGCGTTGCGCCCGGCGCGCGAAGTAGCGGCCGTCGATCTGGTCGAGCTGAATCGCTTGGCGGAACGCGTCACTCAGGTTCTCGGAGGTGAGCACGTCGGTGAGCAGGCCCTGCGCGACCACGCTGCCCTCGTTGAGCAGCATGCCGTGGGTGAAGCCGGGCGGGATCTCCTCCACGTGGTGGGTGACCAGCACGGTGGCGGGGGCGTCGGGGTCGGCGGCCAGGTCGCCGAGGCGTTCCACGAGTTCCTCACGGCCGCCCAGGTCGAGGCCGGCGGCGGGTTCGTCCAGCAGCAGCAGTTCCGGATCGGTCATCAGCGCCCGGGCGATGAGCACGCGTTTGCGCTCGCCCTCCGACAGCGTCCCGTAGGTGCGGTCGGAAAGGTGTTCCGCGCCGAGGCTTTCCAGGATGTCGACGGCGCGATCGGTGTCCATGTCGTCGTAGCGTTCCCGCCAGCGGCCCATCACCGCGTATCCGGCCGAGACCACCAGGTCGGCGACCTTCTCGTCGAGCGGCACCCGGCTGGCGACGGCCGCGGAGGAGATGCCGATGCGCGGGCGCAGTTCATTGATGTCGACGCGGCCCAGCGTCTCCCCCAGCAGGTTGGCGACGCCGGAGGTGGGGTGCATCTCGGCGGCGGCCATGCGCAGCAGGGAGGTCTTCCCGGCCCCGTTGGGGCCGAGCACCACCCAGCGTTCGTCCAATTCCACCTGCCAGGTGACCGGACCGACCAGGGTATGTCCGGAACGTCGGACGGTGACGTCGCTGAAATCGATGAGCAGATCGGGATCCGGTTGCGGCACGGGGTCCATCTTGGCCCACCGCCTCCGGCCACGGTCAACGTGGTGGGTGAATCGGGTGCGTGTCCTCCCCGGAAATGCGACGCCGATAAGCGATTTCGTGTGTGCGCGCATCGAATTCCGATAGTTCGCGCTCCGAAGCAGGCAATCCGCGGTCTCGAC
>NZ_JBSGBY010000245.1:0-11589 GCF_053601505.1 Nocardia sp. NPDC004722 | reverse complement strand
TCGCGACCACGAGAGTCGTGCTCGGGCGCGGTACCTGGTATTCGCCGGTGTAGTCCTCGAACGCCCTGCGCTGCGCGGGGTTGGCGTGGCGGCCGATGACGAATTCCGAGTAGTGGTAGGAGCTTCCGTGCGATCCGGCCAGCAGGAACGCGATGGCGGTCCAGACCAGCGAGAAACTGGCCATCACAAGGAATCCCAGCGCCATGCGATGGCGCAGCACCGGGTGCCGACGGATCAAGGTGAGGATCGAGGCCAGCACCTGCGGGTAGCTCTCGCCCGACGCGGCGCGCGGGGTGGCGGGGGCGAGCAGGTAGAGGCTGATCGCCATCACCACCTGCAGACCGGCCGCCACCAGCAGCACCGTGCGCCAGCCGCCCAGTTGCGCGACCGCCCCGGCCAGCACGCGGGAGAGCAGGATGCCCAGCAGCAGACCGCTCATCACCGTGCCGACCACCTGGCCGCGCCGCTCGGGGTGGGCCAGGGCCGAGGCCCACGGGACCACCACCTGCGCGGCCGAGGCGGTCACGCCCGTGGCGACGACACCGGCGAACAGCACGGCGAAGTTGGGGGCGCAGGCCGAAACCACCAGGGCCGCCACCGAAGCCGTCAGCAGCGCCGGGACCATGCGGTGGCGGCGCAGGAAATCACCCAGCGGGACCAGGAAGGCCAGGCCGCACAGATAGCCGATCTGGGCGGCGCTGACCAGCAGCGCGGCGGTCGCGGTGGAAATGTTCAGGTCGCCGGAGACCTGGTGCAGCAGCGGCTGCAAGTAGTAGTTGCCGGCCGCGGACGAACCGGCGGTGATGGCGAAGACGAGCACGGTGGTCCGGCTCAACGCGGTGCCGACCTCGGACCGAGTCTCCTCGGCGCTACGGGTCATCGAAACAGTCACCACATCATCGTGAACGCTCGGATCGATCAACAGAAGCGATACATTTTGATGCTGCCATCTCCTATGTCGATGGCACAGGTAGGCTGCCCACCATGGAGTTGCGTCAGATCGAATGCTTCCTGGCCTGCTGCGACCACCGGTCCTTCACGGCCGCCGCCCGCGCCCTGAACCTGGTGCAGTCGGCCGTCTCCACCAGCGTCGCCAAACTCGAACACGAGCTCGGCACGCGCCTGTTCGACCGCACGCCGCGCACCCTGGAACTCACCGAGGCGGGCCGGGCCATGGTCGCCCCCGCCCGCTCCCTGCTGCGCGCCCGCGGCGATATCGTCGATGCCATCGAGGCCGCCCGCGGCGAGATCCGCGGCGAAGTGGTCATCGGAAACCTGATGAACATCCACAATTTCGATCTCGCGGGCAGCATCGCCGCACTGCGCCAACGCTTCCCGGACGTCACCCTGCGCATGCGCCAGAGCATCTCCGGCATGGCGGGCAACCTGGCGGGCCTGCGCGACAACTCTCTCGAACTCGCCCTGCTGGCAGGCCGCACCGACCAGTTCCCCGGCATCACCACCCACCTGATCACCGCCGAAACCCTGGTCCTGTGCACCGCCCCCGAACATCCTTTGGCGGGCAAGCCCTTCCGCCCCGCCGACCTGTCCGGCGCCCGCTTCATCGACTACCCGCCCGGCTGGGGCATCCGCGCCATCTGCGACGAGCTCTTCCCCACCCGTGACCCGGTCATCGAGGTAGCCGACCAAGCCTTCGCGGTGGAGCTGGCCGCCAAGAACTTCGGCGTAGCCCTGATCCCCCGCTCGGTAGCCCTGCTGTCCCCGGAAGTCCCCTACGCCGAATTCGCACCCCGCCCCCTCCCCTGGAAACTCTGCATCGGCCACGCCGCCGATCGCACCCCCTCCAATGCCGCGCGCACCGTCATCGAAGCCCTCACCGTCGACTAGGCGCCGTTGGGCATCGGGGGTATCACCCAACGGGCATAGGTGTTTTCAGGGTTCACGGTGATGACGTCCGCGGCTCTGACCAGATCGGTCAGCGCCGCCTCACTGTCGAAATGATCGGCGGTCGGCACGACCACCGCCTCGGCGTCCAGACGCGTGACCGCAGCCTTCAACGGCGCGAGCGGGGATCGACCCGAGCGACCGTCCACCACGACCATCTTCGCGAAGTCATAGCCCAATCGCCTTGCCAGACTGCGGATCTGCTCCTCATCCCACGCCTGCCGTGCGCCCGAGATATCACTGCGCACGTATCCGACAGCCGTTGGCCTGAACTTCATCGCCCGCTCCTCCCTCCGAAGTTCGTCTCCTATGCCGTAGGACGAACCTAGGAACCGCGGCGATCGTGAACAACGATTTTGCAGTATTTTGCGCGGCAACTTTTTGTACCCGGCTTTGACCTGGTCGTATCCTGAATTGAAGGTGCATACCTACGACTGAGATCGAGGTTCTGTCATGCCTGTTCAACTCCTGGGCGGACCGACCCAGAACAGCGGATCACCTAGACTCTGGGTGGACGACGAACGGCAGCTGTACATCGTTCAGGGTTACCGCGTCCCCGGCCACGACAACCAGGTCGAGATTCCCCAGATGCTCCTGCGATGGTTGAGACCCGGAACGTATCTCGGTGTGCGGCTGCATGATTCCGGACGGGGGGCGTTCACCGTCACCGGCACACCCGTCGCCGACACGGAGGCACTGCGGCAGATGAACATCCCCGAACACGAGACGGCCGTCGAGGCCCCCATCGCCAAGAGTCGCTGGAACTGGTGAAACATGCTCCACCTCAAGGCTTCCGAGACCAACGATCTCATCCGGCACGCCCGACACGACGCGTTTCACCTCGAGGTCTCCGACGACCACTCCGACGTCTCCGACGAGAGCGCACCCCTGCGCCGGGTGCTGGCCGGACTGCCGCCGTTCGAGGACGGCGACTACCCGCCGACCTGGAGTGCCTGGGAAGACCTCATCAGCGAGGTGACCGGCCGTGGGGTCACCATGCGCCGCGTCCGCGTCGTCACCGAACCGCTCACCGACTACGTCCGATTCCTGCACGCCCTCACCGGAAGAAACCAGCGCTACGGAGAGGAAATCCGCTGGCTGCCGCGACACACCGTCGACGAGACCGAGTACACCGCCGACGAATGGTGGCTGATCGACGATGTGACCGTCGCGTTCACCCTCTTCGGCAGCAATGGTGACTTCACCGGGGTCGCCGTCACCACCGATCCGGTGATCGTCTCGCGGTGCCGGGAAGTCCGAGACAAACTGTGGGGCATGGCGATCCCGCACGACGAGTACGCACCGGGCGAGTGACAGGGGTCGAGCAAGCACGGCAAGCCTTCGGCGCTCGTCTGCGGGAGATCCGCAAGGGCGCCGGCTTTTCCGGCGTGGAGTTGGCCGCCCGCACCGGATGGCATTCCGCGAAAATCTCCCGAATCGAACACGGCCGCCAGATGCCGAGCGACACCGACCTCGTCGCCTGGTGTCAGACGTGCGACGCGCGACTGTTGCTCCCCGACCTTCGCGCGGCCCTGTCCAATGTCGAAGCGCTGTGGGCGGAGTGGCGTCGCCTGGCGGCCGCGGGGCATTCCCAAGGTCAGCGTCGCCTGATCGAGATCGAGGCGCAGGCCCAGACCTTCCGCAACTACGAACCGACGATCATCCCCGGATTGCTGCAAACCGAGGCGTACGCACGCGCGGTCCTCACGGCGTGCATCGAGTTCGTCGGCGGCTTGGACGACATCGACCGCGCGGTGTCGGCTCGCTTGGATCGGCAGCGGATTCTCCGCCAAGGCAAACGACAGATCACCATCCTGCTCGCGGAGCAAACTCTCTATACGCGCGTCGGCGACACCGCGACCATGACAGGCCAACTGGAACACCTCCTCGAGGTGATGGCACTCCCCCGGCTGAGCCTCGGGATCGTTCCCCGCACCGCACCATTCGTCTACACCACGACGTGTTTCGTACTACTCGATCGACGGATGGCGATGGTCGAGACCATCTCCGCGGCACTCACCATCACCCAAGCACGCGAACTCGACTTCTACGAGAAGGCCTGGGCCGCCCTGCACAAGCAGGCCGCCTACGGTGCGCGCGCCCGCGCGTTGATCGAGACGGCACTGCGGTCGTGAGGATCGATCTCAGGGAGCGCTGATCGGGGGCGGGCCGGTGACGGTGAGGGGCGGGAGATCACCTGTGTAGCGCTCGATTTCGACCAGGGAGAGCTGACCGGTACAACCCTGGCTGAGGCGGGAGGTGCCGCGGTCGGCGGTGACGGCATTGGGGTTGCCGTGCCGGCAGAAAGAGGGGTCGGCGGGATCGGGGTCGTACCAGGCGCCGGTGGAGAGTTGGGCGACGCCGGGGCGGACGCCGTCGCTGAGCACCAGTCCGGCCAGGCAACTGCCGCGGTCGTTGAAGATGCGGACGATGTCACCCTCGCTCAGGCCGCGGGCCGCGGCGTCGTCCGGATGCAGGCGGACCGGTTCGCGGCCGGAGATCTTGGTGGATTGGCTGTGCGCTCCAATGTCCAGTTGGCTGTGCAGTTTGGTCCGAGGCTGGTTGGCCACCAATTGGATCGGGAAGCGGGCCGCGCGGGGACTGCCGAGCCATTCGTCGGGTTCGAGCCAGACCGGGTGCCCTGGGCAGTCGTCGTAGCCGAAGCCCGCGATGGTCTCGGAGAAGATCTCGATGCGGCCGCTCGGCGTTTGCAGCGGGTGCGCGGCCGGATCGGTGCGGAAGTCGGCGAAGGCGATGTGCTCCTCGGACTCGAGCGGCAGGTCGATGGATTCGCCGCTCCAGAAGGTGTCGAAGTCGGGCATCTCGTGGCCCCGGCCGCTCAACCGCTCACGCCACTCGTCGTAGAGGTGGCGCAGCCACTCCCCGGCCGTCCGTCCCTCGGTGAATTCCTTTCCGAAGCCCAGCCTTTCGGCCAGTTCACCGAACATCCAGTAATCGTCGCGGGCCTCGCCGTGCGGGCGGGTCAGGGCGGGCATCGGGAACAGGAAGCGATCGCCCTCGCCGGAGCCGTAGTCGTCGCGCTCGATGGTCATGGTCGAGGGCAGCACGATATCGGCGTGCCGGGCGGTCGCCGACCAGAACGGATCATGCACCACCACGGTGTCCGGGCGGCCGAACGCGGTCCGCAGGCGGGCCAGATTCTGATGGTGGTGGAACGGGTTGCCGCCCGCCCAATAGACCAGCCGAATATTCGGATAGGTGCGGTGCTCGCCGTTGTACTCGTAGGGCGCACCGGGATTCAGCAGCATGTCCGCGATGCGCGCGACCGGGATGAAATCGTCGACCCCGTTGACGCCCTGCGGCAGCCTCGGCGGCGAGGTGAGCCGCACGGCCAGACCGACATTCGCGGCCGAACCGTATCCGTGGCCGAATCCGCCGCCGGGCAAGCCGATCTGCCCCAGCATCGCCGCCAGCACCACGCCGAGCCACAGCGGTTGCTCGCCGAACTGGGCACGCTGCAACGACCAACTCACCGCCACCAGCGTCCTGGTGGCCGCCATCTCCCGGGCCAGCGATCGAATCCGTTCCGCAGCGACGCCGGTGATCGGCTCGGCCCACTCCGGATCCTTGACGACACCGTCCTCGCCGCCGCGCAGATACTCGGCGAACCGCTCGTAGCCGACGGTGTATTGGTCGAGGAAAGCCTTGTCCGCCAACCCTTCCGCATCCAGTACCTGCGCCAGTGCCAGCATCAGCGCGGTATCGCTGCCGGGCCTGGACGCGATCCATTCGGCCTGCGCCTCGCTCGGAATATCGTCGCGCAGCGGACTGACGGTGACGAATCGGCACCCGTTCTCCCGAGCCGTCCGGATCCAGCCGCGGCCATTGTGCCGCGAGACCCCGCCCGGCGAGACCGCCGCGTTCTTCGGTGACAGTCCGCCGAAGGAGACGACCAGTTTCGAATGCTTGGCGAGCACCGATTTCGTCGTGGCCCGCGACATGATGGTGCCCATATCGGCGAGGATGTGCGGCAACAGCACCGTCGAGGCACCCAGGCTGTAGCTGTTGCGGTGCGAGACATAGCCGCCGAGGCAGTTCAGGAAGCGATGCACCTGGCTCTGCGCGTGGTGGAACCGCCCAGCACTGGCCCACCCGTACGAGCCGCCGTACACCGCGGACGGACCGAAATCCCTATACACCCTGGACAATTCACCGGCCAGCAGGTCGAGCGCGGTCTCCCACGACACCGGCACGAACTCGTCGTCACCACGCGCCGCGGGCCCGGGGCCGTTCTCCAGCCAGCCCTTTCGGACATACGGTTGCGCGATGCGGGCCGGATGATGCTGCGCGGAGGCGACATTCTCGATCAACGGCATGGGTTCCGGATCACCGCGCCAGGGCCGCACCGCGGTCAATCGGTCGCCGTCGCTGTCCGCCTCGAAAACGCCCCAGTGAGTGAGATGCGTGCCCATGTGACCAACGTACTCGCGTCCGGTGACATCATGACCTTGCGGAATCGGTAACCAGGAGTACGCTCATTTATGAGTCCACTCAGTTTCCCCTTCGGGTTGGAGGTGTCCGATGGCCACGACGGTCCGATCGGCGCATGTCGGACGGCGGCAACGCACCATGCTCGACAAGCAGTCCAGGATCTTCGAGGCCGCCGCGGCATTGTTTGCCGAGTACGGATTCGAAGGCGTCACCACCCAGCAGATCTCCGATCGCGCGGATATCGCGGCGGGCACCCTGTTCCGCTACGCGGCCTCCAAGGGCGAACTGCTGCTGATGGTCTACAACGAGGAGTTGCGCACCGCCCTCGAGGAGGGCGCGGTCGCGGCGCGGGCGTGCACCGAGCCCGCCGAGGCGGTGTTCGCCATGGTGACGCCGCTGCTGCGGGCGGCCGCACAGCGCCCCGAGAACACCATCGTCTATCAGCGCGAACTGCTCTTCGGCGCGCCCACCGACAAGTACCGCTCCGAGGGACTGGCCCTGGTGGCACGACTGGAGGCCATGATCGCCGAGCGGCTCTGCGCCGAGAAGTCCAGCACCGCAGGCGATTCGGAGCAGGACACCCAACAGGCCCGGATCGCCGGGCGCAGCATCTTCGCCGTGGTGCACCTGGCCCTCGTCCAGCCCGCCACCGGGGCGCATCCCGGCCACGACGCCGTGGCGGATCTGCGTGCGCAGATCGATCAGATCATCACCGGATATCTCACATCCTCAGGGAGGCAACAACAATGAGCATCGCCATCCGCAAGGTCACCGTGCTCGGAACCGGTGTGCTCGGTTCCCAGATCGCGTTCCAGACCGCGTTCCGCGGATTCGACGTCACCGCCTACGACATCAGCGACGAGGCGCTGGCCGCGGCCCGCAAACGCCTCGACAAGCTCGCCGTCGTCTATCGCGAG
The DNA here is from genome assembly GCF_053601505.1 of Nocardia sp. NPDC004722. Taxonomy (NCBI): domain Bacteria; kingdom Bacillati; phylum Actinomycetota; class Actinomycetes; order Mycobacteriales; family Nocardiaceae; genus Nocardia; species Nocardia sp. NPDC004722. Next base: position 4,315 of record NZ_JBSGBY010000245.1, on the reverse strand, counting down.
CAGGTACAGGGCGGCGGTGACGGCAAGGCCGAGACCACGGCTGCGGGGATCGCGCTCACTTCGGATCTGGCACAGGCGGTTTCCGATGCCGACCTGGTGATCGAGGCGGTGCCGGAGGTGCTCAGCATCAAGCAGGAGACCTACGAGAAGCTGGGCAAGCTCGCGCCCGAGCGCACCATCTTCGCCACCAACTCCTCCACCCTGCTGCCCAGTGCCATCAAGGATTTCACCGGCCGGCCGGACAAGTTCCTGGCGCTGCACTTCGCGAATCAGGTGTGGCACTTCAATACCGCCGAGGTGATGGGCACCCCCGATACCGATCCGGCGGTATACCAGGCGGTGGTGGACTTCGCCACGGCCATCGGCATGGTGCCGATCGAATTGCACAAGGAGAAGGCCGGTTACGTCCTCAACTCGCTGCTGGTGCCGCTACTGGACGCGGCCATGAACCTGGCCGAGGGCGGCTACGCGAGCCCGGAGGACGTGGACAAGACCTGGTCCATCGGCACCGGCGCACCGGCCGGACCGTTCCGCATCCTCGACATCATCGGGCTCACCACGCCCTACAACATCATGGTCAACGGCGACGAGACCTCGCAGCGCATCGCGCAGTGGCTCAAGACCAATTACATCGACAAGGGCAAGCTCGGGATCGCCACCGGAGAGGGGTTCTACAAGTACTGATTCGAGATCCGCGGCAGCGCAAGCACTTCCAACCTCTGGGACAGGAGTTCTCATGTACTACAGCAATGGCAATTACGAAGCCTTCGCCCGCCCGCGCAAGCCCGCGGGGGTCGACGGGAAGACGGCCTGGTTCGTGGGGTCGGGGCTCGCCTCGCTCTCCGGCGCGGCCTTCCTGATTCGTGATGGTCAGCTGCCCGGTAACAAGATCACCATCCTGGAGGAGCTGAAGCTGCCCGGCGGCGCGCTGGACGGCATCAAGGAACCCAAGAAGGGCTTCGTGATTCGCGGCGGGCGCGAGATGGAGAACCACTTCGAGTGCCTGTGGGATCTCTACCGCACCATCCCCTCCATCGAGGTCGAGGGCAGCGTGCTCGACGAGTTCTACTGGCTCAACAAGGACGACCCGAACTTCTCCCTCGAGCGGGCCACCGTGAACCGGGGCCAGAGCGCCCAGACCAAGGACCTGTTCACGCTGAACGACAAGGCGCAGAAGGACATCACCAAGATCTTCCTGGCCACCCGGGAGGAGATGGAGGGCAAGCGTATCAACGAGGTGTTCTCCAAGGACTTCTTCGAGAGCAACTTCTGGATGTACTGGCGCACCATGTTCGCCTTCGAGGACTGGCACAGCGCGCTCGAGATGAAGCTCTACCTACACCGGTTCGTGCATCACATCGGCGGGCTACCGGACTTCTCGGCGCTGAAGTTCACCAAGTACAACCAGTACGAGTCGCTGGTGCTGCCGCTGTACCGCTGGCTGCTGGACCAGGGGGTGGTGTTCAAGTTCGATACCACGGTCACCGATGTCGACTTCGATCTGAAGGCGGATCGCAAGCAGGCCACCAGGATTCACTGGGTGTCGGAGGGCGTCGAGGGCGGCGTGGATCTCGGCCCGGACGATCTGCTGCTGATGACCATCGGGTCGCTCACCGAGAACTCCGACGAGGGCGACCACCACACCCCCGCCAAGCTGGACGAGGGCCCCGCCCCGGCCTGGGATCTGTGGCGGCGAATCGCGGCCAAGGACAAGGCTTTCGGCAATCCCGACGTCTTCGGCGGCCATATCCCCGAGACCAAATGGGAGTCGGCCACCGTCACCACGCTGGATCAGCGCATCCCCGAATACATTCAGAAGATCTGCAAGCGGGATCCGTTCAGCGGCAAGGTCGTCACCGGCGGCATCGTCACCGTGAAGGACTCCAGCTGGCTGATGAGCTGGACGGTCAACCGCCAGCCGCACTTCAAGCAGCAGCCCAAGGATCAGATCGTGGTGTGGGTCTATTCGCTGTTCGTCGACAAGCCCGGCGACTACGTGAAGAAGACCATGCAGGAGTGCACCGGCGAGGAGATCACCCAGGAGTGGCTGTACCACATGGGAGTTCCGGAAGCCGACATTCCGGAGCTGGCCGCCACCGCCGCCAAGACCGTCCCGGTCATGATGCCCTACGTGACCGCCTTCTTCATGCCCCGCAAGGCCGGTGACCGCCCCCAGGTGGTCCCCGAAGGTTCGGTCAACTTCGCCTTCATCGGCCAGTTCGCCGAGACCAGCCGCGACTGCATCTTCACCACCGAGTACTCGGTCCGCACCGGCATGGAGGCCGCCTACCAGCTCCTCGACATCGAACGCGGCGTCCCGGAGGTCTTCGCCTCCACCTACGACATCCGCGTCCTGCTGGCCGCCATGACCCGGCTGCGCGACGGCGACCCGATCGACCTCCCCGGCCCCGAACTGCTCTGGCGCGGCGTGGCCAAGCGTCTGGGCAACAACGAGATCGGCGAGTTGCTCGCCCAGTACGGCGTCATCGCCAAGTAGCCCCACCGAATCTCCGAGTAGCCCCGCAGACGACGGCCCGGTCCCCGTGGACCGGGCCGTCGTCGCGTTCGACGCCGACTTCACCTACACTCGGATAGTCAATTAATTGACTATGGAATCGAGGAAGCATGCATCCCTTCCGGAAGGCCGTCGAGGCCCGCGACGAGGCGGCGATCGAGGCTCTGCTGGCCGACAATGTGGTGTTCACCAGCCCTGTCGCCCACAAGCCGTATCCGGGCAAGGCGATCACCGCCGCGATCCTGCGCGGGGTCCTGCGAGTGTTCGAGGACTTCCGCTATGTGAAGGAGATCGGCGCGGAGGACGCCGCCGATCACGCACTGGTCTTCGAGACGACCGTCGCCGGTAAGCAGCTCACCGGCTGCGACTTCATCCACCTCGACGCCGACGGCAAGATCGACGAGTTCATGGTGATGGTGCGTCCGCTGTCCGGCGCCAACGCGCTGGCGGAGGCGATGGCCGCACAGTTCGAGCAAATCCAGCGCGAGGCCGTCGCGCAAATCGAACGGGAGGCGGCGGGTTCGTGACGCCAGGCGGCGGGCCGGTGAAATGACTCAGACAGGGTCCGCACCGCCGCCGATTTCCTGGGATGATCCACGAACAGTCACCGAAAGGCCGATCCGCCATGACCGATGGCACGTACACCCGCTATGTCGCCGTGGGCGACTCCCAGACCGAGGGTGTCGGCGACGGCGACGACCTGACCGGCCTGCGGGGATGGGCGGACCGGCTGGCCGAACGACTCGCCGTCACCAATCCCGAACTGCGCTACGCCAATCTGGCCGTGCGCGGCAAGCTGGCCCATCAGATCCGCACCGACCAGCTCGACGCGGCGCTCACGTTGCGCCCCGACCTGGTCACCGTGCTGGCCGGGATGAACGACCTGCTGCGCCCGAACTTCGACGCCGACGAGATCGCCGGGCACGTCGAGGCCATGTTCGCCGCCTTCGCCGCCACCGGCGCGGTGGTGGCGACGCTGACCTTCCCGGACATCGGCAACACCATTCCGCTGGCCCGGCCGATTCGCGGCCGGATCGCGCTGCTCAACGATCGCCTGCGTGCCGCGGCCCGGCGCAATGGCGTGATCGTGGCCGAAACCGGCAATCACTCCGTGGTTTCCGACCCGCGGATGTGGAACCCGGACCGCTTGCACGCCAGCCCGCTGGGCCATCAGCGCATCGCCGACGCCGTCGCGGAGGCGCTGCGCCTGCCCGGCGCGGACGACGCCTGGACCCGCCCGCTGCTGCCCGCGCTGCCCGCGCAGGGTGTGCTGCGCACGATGGCGGACGAATTGCACTGGGCCGCTGTCGCTCTGGGCCCGTGGGTGATGCGGCGGCTGCGCGGCCTGTCCTCCGGCGACGATCGCGCCGCCAAACGCCCGGAACCCCTACCGGTCCACTGCACCGGAGCTCCCCCGATCTCGCACTGAAACCGCCTCCGCTGCCGGACAATCGACCTGGACCCAGCGGGGGGCGGGAAGGTCGGTGCGGATCATGGTCGTCGGCGACGATGTCTTGGCGGCGATCGGCCATACGCCGCTGCTGCGGTTACGCCGGGTGGTGCCGGACGGTTGCGCGGAGATCCTGGTGAAGGCGGAGGGCCAGAATCCGACCGGCAGCATGAAGGATCGCATGGCACAGGCCGTGATCCGGGTGGCCGAGCACGACGGGCGGCTGAAACCCGGTGGCACCGTGGTCGAATACACCGGCGGCAGCACGGGCGCGGCGCTGGCGCTGGTGTGCGCGGCCAAGGGTTACCGATTGCGAATCGTCACCTCGACCGCGTTCAGCGCCGAGAAGC
>NZ_JBSGBY010000244.1:0-11591 GCF_053601505.1 Nocardia sp. NPDC004722 | reverse complement strand
AGATTTAGCTTGCTGTGCTGGATCTCGTGTATCAGTGTCAGGGCAAGCTGACAGGGGTCGGCCGACGCAGTGGTGTAAACGCAACCGCTCGCGGAACGGGTGGTCGGCGGAGTTGGCGACACCGTAATGCAAGACCAGCGCGGGCGCGGTGGTGCCGGTGGCGGCGACGGTCTCCAGGTAGGACAGGAACGGCGTGATGCCGATTCCGCCCGCCAGCATGACGACCGGATTGTCGAGGTCGGCCGGAATGACGAATTGTCCTGCGGGGGCGCTGATCTCGACCCGATCCAGCACTTCCAGGGTGTCGTGGACGTAGCCGGAGAAGCGGCCCTGCGGTATCCGGCGGACGGCTAGTCGGTAGCCGTCGCGGTCGGCCTGTCGCTCCGGGCCGATCAGTGAGTAGCGTCGTTCGGTGGGTTGCTCGCTGCCCGGGAGCGTCGTCCGCACGGTGAGGTGTTGTCCCGCAAGGTAATCGGGCATCGGACCCCCGTCGGCCGGTACCAGTCGCAGCGCGCGGACATCGCGGCCGACCGTCTCGGCGGACGCGACGAGGAAGGTACGGGTGCCCTGCCAGGACTGCTCGGCGGGTTCGGCGCTGACCTGACAGGTGAACGAGCGCAACGGGATCGAGCCGGAGATCGGGTCGATGTCCTCGTCGTCGACGAGCAGGTTGACATTGCTGCCGTCCGCGGAGAGCGGATCGTGACCGGCCAGACCGAGGTCGGGATCGGCCTGCCACCAACCGTATTCGGCGATCACGACGCCGGGATGCAGGCTCTCGTCGAGGCGGGCGCGCAGTCGCACACCGCCGTTGCGGGTCCGCACGCGCACCCACTGCCCGTCGGTGATGCCGCGTTCGGCGGCGGCCGCCGGGCTCAGATCGATGCGCGGGTCGGGGGAGCGGCGACGCAGCGCGCTGATCTGGCGATGCTGGCTGTGCACGAAATAACCGTTCTTCGCGCAGGTCAACACCAATGGGAAGGCAGGCGTGGGCGCGACGGGAGGGTGAAAGCACGGCACCGGCGAGTAGCCGTGTGCGGCAAGCTGTTCGCTGTAGAGTTCGACCCGCCGGGTCGGAGTGGCGAATCCGGTCGTGCGGTACTTGCGGTGGTGGCGCGGCAGCTCGACGGTGACGCCGCCGGGCCGGGCGCGCAGGTCGGCGACCGTCAGACCGCGGGGTCGCAGCTGGTGATTCCAGCCCGCCTCGATATCGCCGTCGAAGAACAACTCGCCCATGCCCATTCGGGTCGCCAGGTCGAAGACGATCTCGGTGTCGGAACGGCACAGCCCGACGGGATCCACCACGCGCGGGCGCAATTGCACGTGCTGCTGGGCGCGATGATCGACCTCGAAGCCGATTCGCAGCGCCTCCCGCTCCCAGGCGCTGCCGGCGGGCAGGACGATATCGGCGTAGGCGGCGGTGGGATTGTCGAACAGGTCGATGTGCACCTGGAATTCCAGGGCTCGCAATGCCTCGGCGGTGCGGGCCGAATCCGGTTGGGAAAGAAGCAGATTGGATCCGAATCCGACCAGTGCGCGCACCCGGTACGGGTCGTGGTCCAGCACGGCCCGGGACAGCTCGCGGGCCGTGATCCAGCCCTGAGCGGGTGGTCCGAGCGGGCGGCGGCCCAGCCCGAGAGTCTTGGCGGCCTGCTCCGGAGGCAGCAGCTGTGCGCGATCGGCGATCGGGTTGGACGCCGGGCTCGGCAGCACGACATTGCCGCCCGGGGCGTCGAAGGAGCCGGTCAGGGCGTAGAGCGTGGCGAGGACGATGCGCCCCAACCGCACCCACGCGGTGATCATGGCGATGACGCCGATCCAGACGAACACCGAGGACAGCACCAGTCCGTGTCCGAAGCGCAGCCACGACAGGTGCATGGCCTCGAGTAGCGGGTCGTTGCGTCGCACGCTGCCCGCGCCGAAACCGCCGAAGGTGATCAGTAGCGCACCGAAGAATCCGAGCGTGGCCGAGTGTCCGGCCGGGCCGCGCACGAAGTCGGCGGCATTGCTCATCCAGCCGTGCGATGCGGGACCGTCGACTGCGGCCCGCGCGGCCGGTGTGTGCTGCGCGGTGTCCGGAGCGAGGACGGCGTCCGTATCGGGGGTCGGCATAGGCGGTCGTTCCCCCCGGAAAGGTCGGCGGCGGCAGCCGCGTAAGGATTGTGGACGCGGGTCAGTCTAGTGCTTGCGCACCGATGCCACCGCCCCGGTGTCACGTGATCCGTTACTGGCATGTCGCACCTCACCGGTGAGGCGCGCGGCTGCCAGTTTGCCTGATAACAGGACGGTCGGCACGCCGACGCCGGGCACCGTGCCCGATCCCGCGAGAACGACATTCGCGCGCGCCCGCACCAGGTTTCGGGTGCGGAAGGGGCCGGTCTGGCGGAACAGGTGCGCGGCGGAGAACGGCGTCCCGGCGAGCATGCCCTTGGCCCGCCAGGTGCGCGGGGTGTCGACGTGGTCGATCCGGAAGTGCTCCGAAATCCCTTGGTAGCCGCGCTCTTCCAGGGTGTGCAGGAGTTCGCGCAGGTAGCAGGGGGTGAGTTCGTCCCAGGCGAGGGGTGCGGCGGCCAGGTTCGGGCAGGGGGCCAGCAGCGAGAGCGGTTCGTAGCGCAGCGTCTCGCGCAGGTGCCCGGCCTCGTCGATGTGCTGTTCGGGTCGCTCGATATAGAGGTTCGGGTCGGTCAGCGCCGGGCGGGTGAGCAGCAGCGACGGGTCGCTCATCAGCGCCCCGCGGCCGGGCCGGGCCGCGATCTCGGCGAAGGTCCGGTCCCATTCCCGCCCGAAGTCGATGGTGTGATGCGCCCGCACCGGCCAGTTCCGAGTCACCTCCGCCGGAATGGTGCCGTGCGCCACCACCGCGGACGGCGAGGCCCGCAGTCCGCGTCGATGCCGCAGGCCGAAGCGCGGCAGCGAGCCGATGTCGGCGGTCACCACGACGGCGTCGCAGTCGAAGACGCGACCGTCGGCGGTCCGCACGGCTTCGGCTCGGCGGCCGCGATAGTCGATGCCGATCACCTCGGCCCCCAGCTCGAGGGTGCCGCCCGCGGCCGTGAGCGCTTTACCGAGAGCGGCGGCGATGGCCCGCATGCCGCCTTCCGGGTAGTACACGCCCAGGCAGGTATCCATGTAGGGAATGGCCCCGTAGACGCCGAGCGCCTGGTTCGGTGCCGTCCCCGCGAACAGCGCCTGAAAACTGAACAGCCGCGCGACCTGCGAATCCCGCATGATCCGCCCGACTTTCGGCCCCAGCCGCCCGAACGCGCCCAGCCGCACCAGTTTCGCCAGCGCGACCCGCTTGTCGGGAATGCGGACCATGTCCAGCGGCGTATCGAAGTTGGTGTCCATGAACGGCCGGAACTCGGCGTCGTACACCCCGCGCAGCCAGCCGCGTAGTCGCCGATACCGCAGCGCCGTCTCGAGCCCGCGCTTGTGCTCCAACTCCTGCGTCATCGCCTCTTCATCGGAGTAAACCCCGATCACGGACCCGTCCGCGAACCGTGCCCGATACGCCGGAGCCATCTCGAGAATCCGCAACCCCACCGACTCCCGAGTCTGCCCGACCACCCCGAGCACCTCGTCGATCAGTTCGGGCACCGTCAGAATCGTTGCCCCGGAATCGATCTCATAATCCGGCCCCTGATAGGACCCCACCCGACCCCCGGGCCGTTCGTCCCGCTCGAGCACCGTCACCTGCCGCCCGGCCGCGACCAAATGCAAGGCCGCGGCCAACCCGGATAGTCCCGCGCCGATGACGACGACCCGATCGGTCGCTTCCGCAACGGTTTTCATGCCATTCCTGCCCGTGGTCAGTAGGTGCGGGCGGTGGCGGCGAGGGCCATGGCGCGCAGTTGGCGTTTCGCGTCCGGGGTCGCGGTGCTGGAGTCGAGGGCCGTCAGCGCCTGGTCGGTCAGAGCGCTGATGCGCTTTTCCACCGCGTCGACCGCGCCGAGATCGGTGAGGGCCGTGCGCAATTCGGCGACCCGCTCCGGGGTGACGTCGGTGCCCAGGCTGGAGCGGATGAGGTCCGCGACAGGAGGGGCGGCGATGTCGGCGCGCGCCAGGGCTTCGGCGATGAGGACGGTGCGTTTGCCTTCGCGCAGGTCGTCGCCCGACGGTTTGCCGGTGACGGCCGGGTCGCCGAAGACACCGAGCAGGTCGTCGCGCAGCTGGAAGGCGATGCCGATGTCGGTGCCGAATTCCCGGTAGGCGGCGATCAGTTCGGGTCCGGCCCCGGCCAGCGCGGCGCCCATGTGCAGCGGTCGTTCGATGGTGTAGGCCGCGGTCTTGTACCGGTTGATGCGCAGCGCGGCCTCGACGGTCTCGTCCCCGGCGGACTCGCCGTGGATGTCGAGCAGCTGCCCGCCCAGCACCTCGGTGCGCATGGCCGCCCACACCGGGGCGAAGCGGGCGGCGGCGTCGGCGGGCAGTCCCGCGTCGCGGGTCATATCGTCGGCCCAGGCCAGTGCGAGGTCGCCGATCAGGATGGCGACGCTGACCCCGTAGTGGTCGGCGTCACCCGTCCAGCGCTGATCCCGGTGCCGCTGTTCGTAATCCACGTGCACGGTGGGGAACCCGCGCCGGGTGCGGGAGGAGTCGATGATGTCGTCGTGGATGAGGGCGCACGCCTGCACCAGCTCCAGCGCCGAGCAGGCGGTGAGTACCGCGTCGGCGTCCGGATCGTCGGCGTCGCGGCCCGCGCCCAGCCAGCCGGTCCACGCGAAGGACGGCCGGGTGCGCTTGCCGCCGCGGATCACGAAGTCCTCCAGCGCTGCCGCCGCGTCCACGAACACCGGGCCGAGCGGTTCGACGATCGGGCCGCGGGTCCGGAAGAAGGCGGTGAGACGGTCCTCCACGGCGGTGACCAGCGAAGGCGCGCCGACCTGTCGGCGGGTGGGGGTACCGGGTCCGGCGGACAGAGGAGCCTCCTTGGTGAGTGCCGCGGGGTGGCGCAGTCGCCTCAGGTCCACGCGCGGGGTTCGCCCCGACAATACCCAGCTCCCGCCCGCCCCCGGGCATCGGTCATACCGCCGAGCCGGTTCGCTGCGGGGTACCCGCACCGCGCGTTCGGGTCTCACCTGCTGGGATAGCCGCAGGTCGGGGTCCGGGCCCTGGTCGCGCCCCGTAAAATGTCCGCGTGAGTTTCGACAATGTACGGGGATATTCGACCCCTGGCCGAGTTTCCCGCACGCCTCACGTGTCCGGAACTCGCTCCGTGGTCCAGCAGCTGGGCCCGCGTCCCGACGGGTCCATCCCCTTCTCGGTCGAGTTCAATCCGCCACGTGACGCCGCCGGCGAGGCGCGGCTGTGGCGTGCCGCCCGCGAATTCGAGCGGCTGCATCCGGCGTTCGTGTCCATGACCTATGGTGCGGGCGGTTCCACCCGCGACCGCACCATCCGGGTCACCGGTCAGCTGGCGCGCGAAACCACCCTGCTCACGGTCGCGCACCTGACCGCCGTCGATCACTCGGTCGCCGAGCTGCGCTCGATCGTCGGCGCGTACGCCGACTCGGGCATCCGCAATCTGCTGGTGCTGCGCGGTGATCCGCCGGGCGATGTGCTGGGGGAGTGGGTCCGCCATCCCGAGGGCGTCGAATACGCCGAGGATCTGGTGCGCATGGTGCGTGACCTGGGCGACTTCCATGTGGGCGTGGCCTCGTTCCCGCAGGGCCACCCGCGTTCGGACAACCTGGAGGACGACACCCGCTTCCTGGTGTCGAAACTGCGTGCGGGCGCGGAGTATTCGATCACCCAGATGTTCTTCGACCCGGAGCACTATCTGCGCCTGCGGGATCGGGCCCTGGCCTGTGATCCGATCGACGGCGCGAAGCCGATCATCCCGGAGTTGATGCCGATCACCTCGCTGCGCACCGTGGAGCGCGCGGTGGAACTGTCCGGCCGCGAACTGCCGAAGTCGGTGATGGAGCGGCTGCGCAAGGCCGCCGGGGACGGCCCGGAGGAGAATCGGGCGGCCGTCCGTGAGGTCGGCATCGAGATCGCCACCGAGATCGGCGAACGGCTCATCGCCGAGGGCGCGCCCTGCCTGCATTTCATCACCCTGAATTTCGCCAAGGCCACCGGCGAAGTGCTGGCGAACCTGGGCTACACCATGTCCCCGGCGCCCGCCCACGCCTGATCGCCTGACCGACTTGCCGGAACGAATGTCCGGTTTCGGCTGGTCAGCGGAGTAGCGTCCCCCTCGACTCGTGACCTCGAGGGGAGCCACCATGCCCGTGATCCACCACCTCGTCCGTGTCGCAGGCGCATTCGGTGCCTGCGCCGTCCTCGCGGCAACCGGTCCGGCAACCCTGGCGGGGCCCGCCGTCGCGGCACCCGCGCCACCGCCGGGCACCGATTCGGCCGTCACGCTCACCGCGGACGCCGCGACCGCCATGGCCGCGATCCTCGGCGCGGATCGCAATGCCGCCCCCGGCAAGGGGGATGCCGCCGCTCCCGGCAGGAGTGACGCCGCCGCTCCCGGCAGGGGAGAGGCCGCCGCGCCGTCGGATTGGTTGTCGGCCTACGGTCAAACCGTCGACGGGCTGCAAGCCTTGGGCATCCAGCCGTTCCTGTTCCCGACCGCCTCGCCGTTCTGCCTGGGCGGCACCACCCTCGGCCTGGCCCCCGCGGTCGCCGGGACCGTCCCCGGCCCGTGGCCGCGCTACGCGGTTTCCATTCCCGGCCTGGACCTTTCGGCCGTGAAGGCGGGCCAGGCCATGTTCGCGTTCGTCCCCTACGGCATCGCCCCCGACAGCGCCGACACCGGCGGCATGCAGGTGGCCTGGGTCAACCTCAGCACCGGCCGCGGCGGCCTGGTCCCGATGGGCCCGATCAGCCAGGTGCTCAATGCCATGATCCCGCCCCAGGTCCCGAACGAACTGCGCCCCATGGTCGAACAGGCCGTGCGCGACTACTTCACCGCCGCCCTCCCGATCGGCGGTGTGCGCGCCGTCCCGGTCACGACGGGCTCGGGCACGGTGCTGGCGGCCATGTTCGGCACGGTCCGCAACGGTGCGAGCACCTGCCTGTTCCTGCCCACTGTCGGTCTGACCGCGGTGCCCTGACGAGCAGTCCCGAAGTCACCGACGAGATGTCAGAGGGGACGGCCTTTCCAACGCAGGGCGCCTGCCCGGTGCGCGCGATGGGAGCGGGCGCAAAGGGCGAGGTAAGCGGCGACGGAAAGCGGATGCGCCAGCGCCGCAAGCACATCCGCGGGTTCGGGGCGAGTGCCGGTCTCCGTCGAGCGGGCCAGCAGGCGGCCGGTGACGGCCGCGCCGTAACCCAGCAGCCCGATCCGCCGTAGCCGTCCCCGCCCGCCCAGCGCGGCCAGCGGCGGCGCCCAGAATGCCAGCGCCGCAATCGAACCGACCGCGATACTCCCGGCCCGCCCGCCGTAGGCCGACCACAGCCAGCGGGTATAGCCCTCGGTGAGTTCGGAAGCGCCCCGGTACATGCGGGTTTCGGCGAGCGGCCCGGCCGCGACCAGCGCGGTGGGCCGTCCCGCGCGGCGCAGCACCCGGGCGATGGCCAGATCCTCGGTCACGGCGCCCGCCACCGCGGCATGCCCGCCGATCGCGCGATACGCGGCGGCGTCGAACACCAGGAACTGCCCGCAGGCCACGCTCATCGACGGCCGCCGGGTCCGATTGGCCAGCGCGACCGGCAGCGTCGAGGCCCACGACCAGCCCAGCAGCGGCTGCACAAGGCGTTCGGCGGGGGAGACGGCCAGCTGCCGGGGCCACGGGCAGACCAAGGCGGCTCCCGTGCGGCGCAATTCGTGCACCGCCGCGGCCAGCGCGCCGGAAGCCAGCCGCACGTCGGCGTCGAGGAAGATCAGCACATCGTCGCCGGAGGCGAGGGCGGCCAGGCGGGCGCACGCGGCGGTCTTGCCGGTCCAGCCCGGCGCGGGGTCGATATCGTTGCGGGACAGGAAGAATCGGTCGTCGTCGCCGATGGCGGCCAGCGCGGCCGCCTCGGTGCCGTCGGTGGAGCCGTCGTCGAGGATGACCACGCCGAGATCGGAGATGCCCTGCTGGGCACGGAGATCGGCGATCAGGGCGGGCAGGCGTTCGGCCTCGTCGCGGGCCGGGATCAGGACGGTGACCGGTTCGGTGATCACCCGGTCGACCGGTCGCAGCCGCCGCACACCGACGCGGTTCGCGAGGGCGGTGACCGCGCCGAGGACGGCGATACTGCTGCCGAGGACAGTTCCGGCCGTCACCGTCCTCGCCGCGCGAATCATCGGACCGCTCTCGCCGTGCGAGTCATCGGACCTTCGTGCGATCTCGGCGCAGCCAGCGGGCGGCGCGCACGTAGGCCGGCGGATCCGGGTTCCGGGTCATGTACGCCAGCACCGCGACCACCGCGGCCACGGCGAGGGTGATGCCGCCGACGATGCCCGCCCAACCGGCGAAGGAGCGCGTATTCGGGTCGGCGTAGCCGACTTCCGCGCGCAGCGTGCTGACCTCACCGGCGGGCAGCTTCCACGACACCTGGGAATCGTTGTCGCGGTTGCCGTTGGTGGTGGCCACGCGGGCCGGGAAGGCGACGGTCATCTGCACGTCGGAGCCCTGCGGCGGCAGGCTTTTCAGATCGACGCGGCCGGACAGGGTGACCAGGTCGCCGGTGCGGCTGAAGGTCAGATTGAACATGCCGGAGGTCTGATCCGACATGCTGCCGAGCTGCTGCACCTCGCCGAAGGTCAGGTCGTCGAAGTACACCTGGCTGCCGACGTATCCGTCGCGCGCGTACGAGTCGACCCGCACCTTGCTCTGCAGGCCGTCGGGGGCCTTGAGCTGCGGGCCCTTGTCCTTGTCGTTCTGCGGCACGGCGGCGGCGATGATCTGGCCGGAGACCCGGTCGTTGGAGGACACGCCCATCGACACCTGCACCCGCAGGCATCCGGTCAGCAGTAAGGGCAGGCTCGCGAACAGGACCACGGCCAGCAGCCGCATCCATCCGCGCGGCCGCCGTCGCGGCATCTGCTGGCCTTGCACTGGCGTTTCCGCTGTTGTCGACTCGTTCGGACTCGGCTGCACGGCTCACATCGTGCCATGCGCCCCGGCCCGCAGGGTGATTCGACGGGCACCCAGCTCCCGAACCAGCGGAAACCCCAGCACCCCGAGCCCCAGAAACCCATACCCCGCCGACACCGGCAGCCCGAGAAACACCGCATGCGCCAACGCCGACCCCAGCCACGTCCACAAGAACACCCCCACCGGAACCACCCGCGCCCCACCACCATCCGCAGCCGCCCGATCCCACCACCCCAGCAACCCCGCCATCACCAGCGCCACCAGGAACCAGCCGACGTAGTTGGTGACCGGAATCTGCCCCAGCCCCGGCAACCCCGCAACGTTCGAGCGCCACTCCCACTGCCCGTCGGCCACCATCTGCGGATCCAGAAACAGATCCCACCCCACCGCCCCGACCGCAGTCAGCACAACCCGCGCCGCCCCCGGCGAAATCCGCCCGACAATCGGCGAAACATGCTCCACCGCCGCATTACTCAGCATCCCCGCGACAATCCACACCGGGTACAACCCACCGGTCCACGCCAACGGCACCACCAACGGCACCCCGAAAACCTCGGGCCCCAACCGCCCACTCGCGTACTCATAGCAACCGAACGGAAACCCCGTCGCCGTCCCGATCGCCTCGGCGACGAGCCCCACCCCCGACAAGATCACCAGCAACCCCACGGCCCACCGCACCCCGCGCGTCACCGCGGCATGCACCAAAGCGGTCCCCGCCGAAAGCAACACGACGGCCACCGTCACCCGATCCCGCCCCGCTCCCTGCGCCAGCGGATACATGATCTGCACCAGCACCAGCAGAATCGCGGGCACGGCCGCGACCGTCGTGGCCCGCGACATCGTCGAGCTCATCTGCGCAGGAACGAGAATCGACGAGGGCGGAGATCCTGTTCCACCAGCCGGGCGGCGCTGCGGCCGCTCGCGCCCGAGACGCCTCCACCCGGGTGGGTGGAGGCGCCGGTCAGGTAGAGGCCCGGTGCGCCGGGGACGCGTTGGTTGGCTAGTTCGGGGAGGGGGCGCCACATGAACATCTGGTCGATGGACATTTCGACGTGCATCACGTTGCCGCCGAGGAGGCCCATCTCGCGTTCCAGGTCGGCGGGGGTTTGGATGTGGCGCTGGGTGACGGTGGCGGCGAAACCTGGTGCGTGGGCGTCGAGTTCGGCGATGATGCGGTCGGCCTCGCGGTCGGCGTGCTCAGGCCATTTCGTGCCGTCGGCCAGCTCGTAGGGGTGCCATTGCGACCACAGGGTGAGCTGGTGTTCGCCCGCGGGCGCGAGACTCGGATCGAGGGCGCTGAAACTCATGGCCAGCACGACCGGGCGCGGCGGGAGGTCGCCGGCCAGGGCGGCCCCGTGCGCGCGGCGCAGTTCCCGGCGGTCGGTGACGAGAAGTTGCAGGCCATGGGCGGATTCGGCGGCTTCCGCGCCCGGATAGCGGGGGAGTGCGGTGGTGGCGGCGCGCACCACCATGCCGATGCCCGGACCCACCCGGATGCGCCGCCGCCAGTCGGCGAGCACGGCGGCGTCGAATCCGCCCTGCTCCAACAGGTTCAGGGTGGTGAGGATGTGGCAGCCCGCGATCACGGTATCCGCGACGATATTCCGACCGTTCTCGGTACGCACCTGCCAGCGGTCCCCGTTGCGGGCGACGGAAACCACTGCGTCCCCGGCACTCACCACGCCACCGTCGGATTCCAGCCGCGCCACCAGCGCCCGGCTCAACGCGCCACTGCCGCCGACCGCGCGACCGGGCGGCAGGATGTGCATGAGCGCCGCGAATCCGACCATCGGCGCGGACCCGGGCTCCGACATCGGCGGCCCGGACTGCGCGCCGAACCAGGCCAGCGCCGCCTTGAGCCGCTCACTGTCGAAAAGGCTGTCCAGCAGCGCGTCTCCGCTCTGCATCATCTCCCGCGACAGCGCGCCGCCGCTGGCGCGCCCGGTCGCCCCGGCGGCCTCACGGGGATCCATGCCCCAGAACGACTTCAGCAGATGCCCGCCGGTCGGCGTCCCCGAGAACGCCCGCATCACCCGCACGCTGCGCGGACCCCACACGGTCGCGAACCGCAGGTACGCCTCCGCGTCGCGCTGCCCGCAGGCCGCGGCGATGGACGCGCAGGTCTTGTCCAGATCCCGATGGAACACGATCGGCGGCAGGTCGCTGCCCGGCGGCGCGGGCGCGAAAGCCCAAGGATCGCAATCGATGTAGCGCAGCCCGAACCGCTCGAGCTTCAACTCCTCGATGATCCCGGTGTGCCTGATCATGATGTGCGCCGAGGACCCGCGATCGACCAGGTGCCCGGGGAATCGTTCGACGGTCGAAACCGCCCCGCCCAGCACGGTATCCCGCTCGAGCACCTCGACCCGATGCCCGGCCCGCGCCAGATAGCAGGCCGCGACCAGCGCGTTGTGCCCGGAGCCGACGATCGCGATGCTCCGGGAACCCTCACCCCCGCTCACAGCGGCAGCCGCCGCCCGAGCACCGCGAAGCGGCGGGTGTCGCCGGAGAAGATGAAGTGCCGCACCACATCCCCGAAGCCCTGCCGCCGGTACA
>NZ_JBSGBY010000243.1:0-11605 GCF_053601505.1 Nocardia sp. NPDC004722 | reverse complement strand
GCACCGTCGCGGTGGCGGCCGTGCTGGCGGTGTCGGCCCTCGGGGCGGCACAGGCCACGGTCGGCGCCGGGCGGGCCGCGGCCGCGCCGTCAGGCGGATACCAGGAACTGTGGGTGCCCTCCAGCATGGGGCCGATCAAGGTGCAGGTGCAGTGGGCCGCGCACGGCGGCAGTTCAGCCCTGTACCTGCTGGACGGGTTGCGCGCTCCCAACGACCACAGCCAGTGGACCTCCGACACCGACGCGCTGCGCCAATTCGTCGGGGACGACGTCACTCTCGTGTTCCCGGTCGGCGGGCACTCCAGCTTCTACACCGACTGGCTGCGGCCCAGCAGCACCAACGGGCAGACGTTCACCTACCGCTGGGAAACCTTCCTCACCGAGGAACTGCCCAACTTCCTTGCGGGCTACGGCGTTTCGCGCACCAACGACGCCATCGTCGGACCCTCCATGGGCGGCAACGCCGCGCTGACGCTGGCCGCCCACCACCGGAATCAGTTCCGGTTCGCCGGATCCTTCTCCGGCTACGTGAATCCCACCTTCCCGATGTGGAACGAGGGCATGCGCGCCGCCATGCGCGACGAGGGCAACTTCAACCTCGACGACATGTGGGGCCCGATCACCAATCCGGCCTGGAGCCGCAATGACGCGACCGTGCAGGCCGAACTGCTGCGCGGGCTGCCCATGTACATCTGGAGCGGCAACGGCGTCCCCACCGGCGCCGATATCCCGAATGGTGTGGGCAACACCATCAACGCCATGGCCCTGGAAGGCATGACGCAGACCGCCACCCAGATCCTGCGAAACCGGCTCGCGGCCTTGGGGATTCCCGCCCGCATCGATATCGGGCCCGGTACTCACACGTGGCCGTACTGGCAGGAAGCCCTGCGCACCGCCCGCCCCATGATCCTCGACGCGCTCGGCGCGCACTGAGCGCGTCTGATTCGCTACGAGGGGTTGTAGTCGCAGTCGATGTAGATCTCGTCGGCGTCGGAGGAGACGAGGTCGTAGCCGGGCACGACCGGGCACACCCAGTTGCCCGGCCCACCGGCCGCATGCCCGGCACAGGCCTCGCCCGGAGTCTTGACATGCTCGTCACCGGTGACCGGGTCGTACAGGCAAACCTGTTCGGGCACATCGGCGAAAGCCTGACCCGCGACCGGAACGGCGAACCCGGCGAAGCCGACGGCGACCGCGACCAGGGCGGCGCGGGTCCGGACGGTGAACTGCATCATCATGCTCTTTTCGCTGATCGAATCAGGGCGCAAGCACCCTAGCCCACCCACGCCCCCACAGCGACTGGACTTACGACCAGCTCCGGCTAGCCTGCCATTGTGGAAACGGGATCGAACGCCGACGCCTGGCTGGACGACACGCGCAGTTCCTACGACACCGTCGCGAGCACATACGCGGACCTCACCCGCGACCTGCTGGACGACACACCCGAAGAGCGTTCGGCCATAGCATCTTTCGCCGATCTGGTGCGCGCCCAGGGCGGGGGACCGGTCGCCGATCTCGGCTGCGGGGCAGGCCGAATCACCGCACACCTATGCCAACTGGGTATCGACGCCTCCGGAATAGACCTCTCGCCCACCATGATCGACGTGGCCCGCCGCGACCACCCCACCCTGCGGTTCGAGATCGGCTCCATGACCGACCTCGCGCTCCCGGACTCCTCGATGGCCGGGCTGGTCGCTGGCTCGCTGATGGGTGCTGGGTTGCCGGTCGATACGATCGCGGTCATGGCATTGTCCGACAGCAGCAGCGGGATCCGCGCGGTCATCAAGGGCCCGACCACCGGATACAGCGGTCAGACGATCACGCTTGATGGTGGTGAGTCGCGCGGTGGCGGTGCGCCGCTGCGCTATCGGTGGGTGCCCGATGCGGCCTTTCTGGCGGACAATCCGGAATTTGCCTCGCAGGCGGAGAACTCCGTCGTCACGCTCGTTCTGCCCGAGGTCCCTCTGCGGCTGGTTCGCAGGGTCGGGCTTACGGTTTACGGCGCGGATGGTGAGACGTCACAGCAGGTCTCGCACGGCATCGTCATCAAACCGACCCCGGTCTGATCACCGGGGTGCCGCCGGGCCGGGTGGACCGCGGTGGGATAGATTCTGCGGTCCGCAGGTTCGAGGAGGGGATTGATGGTGTTCGGCCGCAGGAAGATGAAGGTGGTGCCGTTTCGCACGCGGGGTGAACTCGATGCGATGGCCGCCGCGGGGGTGGTGGTCGGGCGGACGCTGGGGGTCGTCGGCGCGGCGGTACGGCCTGGGGTTTCGACGCTGGAGTTGGCTCGGATCGCCGAGCAGGTGATTCGCGAATCGGGGGCGATCCCGGCATTCCAAGGGTTCTCCGGGTTCTCCGAGTCGATCTGTGTGTCGGTGAACGATGCCGCTGTGAACGGGCTTCCGACCGCCGAAGAGGTGCTCGCCGCGGGCGATCTGGTCTCCGTGAATTGCGGTGTGGTGTTGGAAGGTTGGTGCAACGTCGCGGCCTGCACCTTCGGGGTGGGGCAGCTGTCCAAGGAAGATCATAGGCTCATCGAGGCCACCCGGATAGCCCTGGACTCCGGGATCGGGGCGATGTTGCCCGATGGCACGCTCACCGATGTGTCGACCGCGATCGCGGCAGGCGTTCGGGACGCGGAGCGCAAGCACGACCGCGCCTACGGCATTGTCGAGGGATACGGCGGGCACGGCATCGGCCGCCAGTTGCACATGGATCCGTTCGTGGCCAACGAACCGACGCCAGGGCGCGGGCCGCGGCTGGCGATCGGGTCGGTGCTCGCGATTCAACCCGTTCTGACGTTGGGCGGCAGCGAGACTCGGACTCGGGACGACGAGTGGACGCAGGAGACCGCCGACGGCAGCAGGTCGGCGCTGTGGGAGCAGACGGTGGCCGTCACCGAGGACGGGCCGCGGATTCTGACGCCGTGGCCGTACTAGGCAACAGGGGCTCGCAGTAATCATTGGACCGCAGTTGGCAGCAGGGCTGCGGTAAGCGGCCGGGCCGCGGTAAGCACTGGGGCCGCGGTAAGCAGTAGGGCCCGGCTGGGTAGCCGGGCCCTATTTATTTCCTGCTTGATCAGTCGAGCGAATCCTGCGGTGACAGCTGCGAGAGGATCGCGGCCAGCGGAGCGGTGAATTCCGCTGGGACAGCGGCGATCACCTCCGCTGGTACAGCCGCTGCCAGTTCGGTGGGCACCCCGGCGGAACCGAGCAAGCCCTTCACCTCCGCCGCCACCTCCGCCGCCGGGGCCGGTTGTGGCAGCGCCGCGGCGACTTCTTCGGCGATCGGCTTGCGCGCCACATCTCCTTGCAACCGCAAAGTGTTGTACGCGTTGACCCCCGAGATGATCCCGACCGGCACCCCGATCGCCAGACTTCCGATGGTGCCGCCCATCGCGCCGAGAATGGCCGCGCCGGTGAGACATCCGCCCGCGAACCCGGTCGCCGTCCCGGCCAGCGCCGCGGAGAAGGTGCCCGCGGTGCCCGCGCCGATGCCGCCGGCCAGGCACCCGATGACCAGGCCGGTCATACCGCCGAGCAGACCGCCGACCGACACCGCCAACCCGAACTGCGTGCCCACCGCGCTGTAGGCGTCATTGATGTCCTTCTGCCGCTGCACCGGATCCGGTTGCGGCTTCGCGCCGGGATCCGGTGCGGGCTGATCGTCGATGAAGCCGGTGATCGGGACGCTGGCCGGCGCCTTGCACACCGGATCCGGCAGGTCCACGGCATTGGTGACGGACTTGTCGCTCTCGGGCCGTGAGCGCGACGGCAGCGGCGAGATCGGCACCGTGCCCAGCGGGCAGGGCACGGCGGCATTGGGCCACAACGCCATCGGCGAGCCGAGGGTCAGGGTATTGCCCATGACGTAGCGGCCCTGCGCGTCGAGCACCTGGAAGTTGTTGAGCAGCTGCAACTGTCGTTCGCCGTCGGGACCCGGCTGCAGCGGGTCGGGTCCGGTGCCGGGGGCTTGCACCAGCAGTGAGCCGATCGGCGTGGTCAGGTAGCCCGACATGTCGGTCAGATCGCCGGTGTAGACGACGCCCTGCATCACGCCGACGGTCACCCGTGACATGCCCTCGCGAATCGCCTGCTCGTGCGGCGTCAGATCCGCCATGTTCCCCGGGGGCGGCGGTGGGATCTCGCTCCCGAACGGCACATGCCGCAGCGTGCTGCGATCCTCGCCGAGAATGAGGTTCCCGGCGTGATCACGCAGCTGGTAGTGGTTGTTGCCGATCAGGCTGACCGCGACATCGGGGCCGTAGATGGTCGACAACCGCCGATATGCATTACTGCGCAGGTAGACGTCGCTGGTCAGCGGCATATCGTTCTCGCCGCACAACGGGTCGCGGGGCGGGATGGGGGCCAGCGGATCGTCGGCGTCGGGGGTCGGCGGGCAACTCAGCAGGATCTGATCCGCGCCCGGCTCGTCCGGGAACAGGCTGGTCTGGGGATCCGGCGCATCCACCGTGAGCGGGGTCGCGTGCGCGGAGACCGCGGTGACCACCGCGGTCAGCGCGGCCAGGACCGAACTCAGCGCGACGGGGACGACTTTCATGGAACCTCGCAATCCATGGGGCACGTGGGAACGAACCGGGAAGAACTGCAGGTGAGAAAGATTTCGGCGTAAGGCTAACAAGCCGGGACACCGTTGCCCGGGAGCCGGACATCGGCTGCGAGCCACCGCGGCCGCCCCCGCGTCCACAGCCGGGGTAGGTGCGGGTGCGCGCCGCGACGCGAGCGCCGATAAAGTTATCGCGGATGAGTTTTTCTACCGCTGTTGAAGTACCGAAGTCGCTGGACCGCCGTCTCGGGCGGGTGATGTGGCTAGTTCCCGCATTCTGTGTGGCCGTGACCGCGCTGTGCCTGATGCTGCCGGTGTGGCCGTTCAAACAGATCACGGGTGGGTTCATCGACCTACAGGTGTATCGGCTGGGCGTGCAGACGGCATGGCACGGCGGGGACATGTACGGCCAGCTGCCGCAGACCACCATCGGGATCGGGCTGCCGTTCATCTATCCGCCGTTCGCCGCGCTGGTGCTGTCGCCGTTCGCGTTCCTGCCGTGGGACGCGGCCCGCTACGGGTTCTTCCTGACGTCGGTCGTCGCGCTCGCGCTGTCCTTCTATCTGGTGGCGCGCCGGGTGTGGCCGGGCGAGGACCGTCAGAAGCTGGCGCTGTGGGTGACGGCGTGCGCCACCCCGCTGGGGCTGCTGCTCGAGCCCGCGCATTCGACACTGGACTTCGGGCAGGTCAATCTGCTGCTCATGGTGCTGGTGGTCGCCGACTGTCTGACCGAGAAACCGAAGTGGCGGCGCGGCATGCTGCTCGGCATCGCGGCCGCGGTGAAGCTGACACCGGCCGCCTTCGTGCTCTACTTCCTCATCCGGCGCGACTACAAGGCCGCCGTCACCGCCGCGATCACCGGGGCCGTGGCGACCGCCATCGCCTTCGCGGTCCTGCCGCACGCGTCGATGAAGTACTGGTTCGGCGGGCTCGGCAATGTGTCCGGGCTCAGCGGCTCGGCCTTCCACACCAACCAGTCGATTCAGGCCGTGCTGGCGCGCTTCGACATCCACAAGCCGCTGCTCACCATCCTGTGGCTGATCCTCAGCGCCGCCCTGCTGGCCCTGGTGGTGCCCGCCATGCGCCGCGCCGCCGACTTCCCGCCCCTGGCCCTGAGCATCAACGCCGTCTTCACCCTCCTGGTCTCCCCGATCTCCTGGTCCCACCACTGGATCTGGATCGCCCCGGCGCTGCTGGCCATGCTCGGCTACGCCACCCAGCTGCCCAGGCGTCGCGCGGCGGCGTGGTATTTGATCACCGCGATCACCATCGCGATTTTCGTCTGGGGCCCGCAGAACTGGCTCCCCGACGGCGAACACCGCGAAACCCACTGGACGCCATGGCAGCACCTCATCGGCGACACCTACGTCTGGTTCAGCGTCCTGCTGGTGGCCCTGTTCCTCTACAGCACCCGACGCCCCCAATCCACCGACGAACCCGCGACCCTGGCCGCCGCGGAGCAATAACCCCACCCGAATAACGAATTCTCGTGATGTGGGGGTGGGGTGTTTATCGCGAGCATTAATGGCATGAGCAGCACAGAGATTCGTCAGTCCAGCCAGACCGTTCTCGTCACCGGGGCTACCGGGGCCGTGGGGCGGCATCTGGTCACTACTCTTCTCGAGCGTGGGGTGGCCGTCCGCGCTTTGACCCGCAAGCCCGAGGACGCGGCGTTGCCGGAGGGGGTCGAGGTGGTCGCCGGGGATTTGGGGGATGACTCGACCCTCGGGGCGCGGGTCTTCGACGGGGTCGATCGGGTCTTCGTCTTCCCGGCTCGGGGCGTAGATGTGTTCATGGATGCGGCCGTTGCCGCGGGGGTCGAGCGGTTCACCGTGTTGTCGTCGCTGGCGGCGGCTATGGAGTTTCCGCGGGATCACGGGTCGGCCAGCCAGATGCACCACAGTGCGGTCGAGGCCGCGGTGACCGAGCGGACCGCGGGGTGGACTATTCTGCGGCCGGGGACGTTCGCCAACAATCTGCTGGAGTGGCGGTTCCAGATTCGGTCGGGTGCGCCGATTCGGGCGCCGTATCTGGAGTCCGCGCAGGCGCCGGTGCACGAGTTCGACGTGGCCGAGGCGGCGGCGGAGACGCTGTTGTCGGATGAGTATGTGGGGCAGATCATTCCGATCACCGGGCCGCAGGCGCTCACCCGGGCCGAGCAGGTCGCCACGCTGGGCGCCGCGATCGGGCGGGAGATCGCGCTGAGCGAGATCACCGCCGACGAATTCCGTTCCGAGATGGCGCAATACATCCCGCCGCCGATCATGAAGATGCTGCTGGACTACTGGAGCGACACCGTCGTTACGCCGGATCGAGCTCGTCCCGTCACCCCGGTGACCGGTAAGCCGGGTCGCACGCTGGCGGAATGGGCCGCCGATCACCGCACCGACTTCATGATTGTCTGAGACAATATGGGCTAGCTTGTCGGCTTGGACGCTGATGTCGAGAGGACGCCCCATGACTGCTTCGATAACGCCCGCCACCGCATCGCTGCCGCCGGACGCGCGCTTCGATATCGGGCCGGAGCAGTACCCGGCGGTCCATCTCGACACCACCGTCGCCATTCCCATGTCGGATGGAATCGTGTTGTGCGCGGACCTGACTCGGCCCGCGTACCGCCGGGCCGAGCCGGTGGCCGACGCGTTTCCGGTGGTCGTGAACTTCACGCCCTACAACCGGCTGGGCAATCGGTACGCGGCGCGGATGGCGGGCCTGGCGCGCCGCGCCGGACGGGCGGTGCGGGCCTCGGATCGGCGACGCTTCACCGGGCGGGACCTGTTGCACACCCCGGCCGGTGGCGTGATGGACGTGTGGGCGACCAACCGGACGCTGGTGTCGCGGGGGTACGTGGATCTGGTGGTGGATGTGCGCGGCACCGGATCCTCCACCGGCGCTTGGGATTTCTTCAGCCCACGCGAGCATCTCGACTACGTCGAGGTGCTGCGCTGGGTACGCGAACAGCCATGGTGCGACGGGCACATCGCGATCACCGGCATCTCCTACGGCGGTATCGCCGCCCTGATCACCGCCGGGCAGCGGCCCGAGGGCCTGGACGCCGTCTTCGCCATCGTGGCCGGGGAGGATCCGGTCCGCGAGCTCGGGCTGACCGGCGGCGTGCCGACCCCCGGCATGGCGCTGTGGCTGGCCGCCGTCGACGGCGCGAAGTTCCTGCCGTCGCCGCGCGGCCTGATCCGCAACCGGCTGGTGCGGACCTATGTGCGCGATCGCCGCGCCGATCCGTTCAGCGGACTGGGGCGCGCCCGCGCCATCGTCACCACCGACGGCCATCCGGACGGATTCCTCAATGACGAATGGGCGCAGCGGCTTCCGGACCTGGAGCGGATCACCGCGGCGACCTGGATCCACGGCGGCTGGCACGACGTCTACAACCGCTCAAACTTCCGCATGTTCGACCGCCTGGGACTCGACGGCGGCGCGAAACAGGTGCTCGTCGACGACGGCTATCACCTGAGCATCGGCGCGGGCTTCGGCGAGCCCGGCAATCCCGCGAGGTTGGACGAACTGCAATGCGCGTGGTTCGACAAGTGGTGCAAGGGAATCGACAACGGCGTCGACGGGTACGGCCCGGTCACCGTGCGCCGCCAGGGCGGTGGTGGCTGGATCGCGCGCCCGCGCTTCCCCGATCCGGCCGTGACGGTGCGCAGGCTGTATCTCACCCCCGAGCCGAGCGGGTCGGCGGCGCACGCGGGAACCGATGCGGCACTGAACGATACGCCGCCGGAGGACCTGACCCGGCTGCCGCTGCCGACCGGTCGCGGCGCGTTCGCCTCCAGCAATACCGCGCTCATGACCATGGGTGTCACCACCGTGCTGGGCCGCCGTTTCGGTTCCGACGACCGGCGCGCCGAGGCCACCGCGGTCACCTTCACGACCCCGCCGCTGACTCAGGATCTGGTGCTGTCGGGCCCGATGAATCTGCACCTGTGGGTGGAAACCGGTGGCACCGAGGCGTTCTGGTCGGTCACGGTCACAGATGTCGAGCCCGACGGCCGTTCGGCGGCGCTGACGCGCGGCGCGCTGCTGTCGTCCCTGCGTGCCGTCGACGAGAAGAACAGCACCTACGTCGACGGCGAGCTGATCTTCCCGCTGCACACCCTGCGCGCCGATACCGCACTGCCGGTGGTGCCGGGCGAGCCGTTCGCGATCGATATCGAGATCAACCCGACCGAGGCGGTGTTGCGCGCCGGTCACCGCCTGCGAGTGGCAGTCGCGCCCACCAGCTTCCCGCGCCACTTCCTCCCCCCGGCCATGAAGCGAAAAATCAACGGCCAGACCATCATCGTCGACCCGGCCCACCCCAGCGAACTGCGCTTCCTCTCACCCACGCCCGCCCCGCACCGGCGAGACTGACAGCCTCCCTCGGACCGGCTTCCCGATCGCCGGTCGTGCCGGTTCCGAACCTGCCAGGGGTCTGCCAGCGGTCGGGTGCAGGCTGGGCGGACCGGTGGGCGGTCGCCGGGTTAGTGCGAGGAGTAGCGGTATGAGTATGGTGTCCGGGCCGATCTTCCAGATGGCATGGGTTGTGGAGGATCTCGACGCGGCCGAGCGGGAGTTCGGGGAGCGGTACGGGGTGGAGAATTGGGTGCGGATTCCGGGTATCCACTTCGCGCCGGAGACCTGCCGATTCCGGTGTGCGCCTGCGGATTTCACTATTGATTCGGCGCTCGGTTACGCCGGTGGTCAGCAGGTGGAGCTGATCGTTCCCGTGTCGGGGGAGAGTCTGTACTCCGAGGCGCTCGCGCGGTCCGGGCCGGGGCTGCACCACTGTGCCTGGGTGCCTGCGGATTTCGATGCGGCGCTGGCCGAGTTGAAGGCCGCGGGTACGGAGATTCTGCAACACGGCGACTTCCCCGAGGTCGGGATGGAGTCCGTCTACTACTCCGGCGGCCCGCTGGGCTCCTACGTGGAGCTGCTGCGGCTGGAACCGCAGGTGCGCGCGATGTTCGACGGGATGGTGCCCGAGGGCTTCCACAACCCGTGGCCCGCGGGCTGACCGGTTGCCCAGGTCGGCCGGACACCCCAAGCTGGAGCGGTGTTCGAGACAACCGACAATGTGCTGCTCCCGCAGTCCGTGCTGCGGCACGCGGTCGACGCGGGCCTCGATGCGCGGCGGCTGGCCCGCGAATCCGGGCTGCCGGGTTGGTCGTTGGGCGGCGGCGAGGAGTACCGCGTGCACAGCGCGGGGTACCTGCGGACCTGGGAAGTGGTGGAACACGGGCTCGGGGACGCCGACGCCGCGCTGCGGATCGCCGAACGCTATGTGATCGGGCAGGTCGGGCTCTACGACTATCTGTTCACCACCGCGGCCACCCTGGGTGAGGGGCTGGCGCTGTGCGGGCCGTTCGTGGGGGCGATCAGCACGAACTTCTATTTCGAGCCCGGCCCGGAGACCGACGACGAGGTCAGCTTCGAGGTCACCATGATCAACGGTGACGGGCGGGGACGGGAGCTGGCCATGCAGTGGGCGCTGGCGGCGATCTTCATGCGGGCCCGGCTGGTCACCACCACGCCCGTGCGGCCCGCGCGGGTCGCCTTCCGGCAGCGCGCGCCGCGCGACCGGGAACGGCTGATCGACGTATTCGGAACCACCGCCATCGATTTCGACGCACCGGTGGACGGCATCACCGTGCGCAAGGCGGATCTGGAGACGCCGTTGCGCACCGCCGATCCGCGGCTGGGCGGGATCCTGCGCGCGCACGCGGCCGCCACCCAGCCGGTGCCGCCGCAGCGCGCCACCACCTGGACCGATCACCTCGCTATCGCGATCGCCCTTGCGCTGGAGGACAATTCGGCCACCGTCGACCGGGTGGCGGCGCGGCTGTTCATGAGCCGCCGGACCCTGCAACGGCGGCTGTCCGAGCACGGCACCACCTGGCGCGCGGAACTCGAGCGGGCCCGGCGGCACCGGTACGAGGTGGCCGCGGCCGCCGGTATCGCCGGGGCGGACCAGGCGGCGCTGCTGGGGTACCGGGACGCCCGCTCCGCCCGGCGGGCCGTGCGTCGCTGGTCCGACTGACGTCAGGCGTTGCTGGACCACTGACGCCACGCGTCACCGGACCGGCTGACGCCTGTGCGGCGAAGTTGGCACGTTTTTGCCTTGCGGATGGCACATTCCGCCCTCCCGGCACGCTCGATGAGCCGTGAGACTTGCGGAACGGGGAATCGAATCGAATGGTGTGACGTCGAGCGAGGCACGTGTGGGACAGGTAAGACTCCTTGGGGCAGTGGGGATTTCGGTGGAAGGGACGGTGCGGCGGGTCGGTGGCCCGCGCGTGCGCACGCTGCTGGCGCTGCTCGCCCTGCAGCCGGGCCGGGTGATCGGTTGCGACAGCCTGATCTGCGGCATCTGGGGTGACACCCTGCCCGCCGACCCGGCCAATGCCTTGCAGACTCTGGTGAAACGAGTCCGCGCGGTACTCCCGGCCAATGCGGCGGTCGAGTCGGCCGCGGGCGGCTACCGGCTGCGGATCGACCCCGACGACGTCGACCTGCACCATTTTACCCGCCTGGTCGCGGCGGGCATCGACCACGTGTCTTCCGCCGAGCCTGCCCGCGCCGCCGAAACCCTCGACGCGGCCCTCGCGCTCTGGCGCGGCACCCCGTTGGCGGACCTGCCCGACAACGCCGACCTGCACTGGCACGCCGACCGCGTGAACCAGTCACGCCTCGAGGCGATCGAGGCCCGGGCCGACGCGTACCTGGCCCTCGGCCGCAGCCGAGAGGTCCTGAATTCGCTGGAATGGGAACTACGCCACGACCCGCTCCGAGAGTCCTTGGCCATCAGGCTGATCCGAGCGCTCATCGCGAACGGCCGCTGCTCTCGAGCCCGCGAAGTCTTCGCCACCACCAGAAATCACCTGCACCACGACCTGGGCGTCGAACCGACACCCGAACTCCTCGCCGCGGCACAGCAAATCGGCGGCGGGGTGATGGTTAGACGAAGACGGGTTCGTGTCGGAAGTTCTCGACGCACTCGTAGATGGAGGGGACTTCGCCGTGCCAGCCCTTGCGGAAGT
>NZ_JBSGBY010000242.1:0-11615 GCF_053601505.1 Nocardia sp. NPDC004722 | reverse complement strand
CGACCGAGGCCGAGGGTACGGTCGAGGACGTCACGTTGCGCATCACGACTCTGCGTAGCGCCGACGGTGAAGTGATAACAGTCCCGAACGGTCAGATCGTCAAAGTGACCAACCTGTCGAAGGATTGGGCGCGCGCCGCCATCGACGTGCCCGTACCCGCCACCGCCGACATCAACAAGGTCAACGAGATCCTGCGGGACGTGGGGGCCAAGGCCTTCGCCGACCGCAAGCTCAAAGCCCTGCTGCTGGACGAGCCCAGCGTCATGGGTGTCGAAGATCTCACCGTCAATCAGATGAACATCAAGATGGTGGCCCGGACGCTACCGGGCAAACAGTTCGAAGTCGGGCGCGAGTTGCGGGTGCGAGTGGCCGCGGCGCTGCGTCGGGAGGGTTTGAGTGAGAACACGTAAGTCCACGGCGATCCTGATGGCCGTGTGGGTAGCAACGTTCGTCCTGTACATCTTCGTCAAGCCCGCAGAACACGAGTCCAAGACCGCACCGGCAATCGTGAACACCATGCTCAGCAACTATCTGCCAAACACTTCGGAGCCACCCTCGAGGTGAGGTGACCTCCGCGCGGTGTGGTCGGCCACCGGCTCGCCGTGGCTACACTGGCTCCCCGTGATAACCCTGCGCAACGTCACCAAGTCTTATCAGACCTCGACGCGGCCAGCGCTGGACAACGTCTCCGTCGATATCGGAAAAGGCGAGTTCGTCTTCGTCATCGGGCCCTCCGGCTCGGGTAAGTCCACGTTCATGTCGCTGCTGCTCAAGGACGAGACACCGACCACCGGTGAGGTCTGGGTGGCCGACTTCCGCGTCGACAAGCTGCCCGGCCGCAAGGTCCCGCAGCTGCGTCAGCGCATGGGCTGCGTGTTCCAGGACTTCCGGCTGCTGCAGCAGAAGACCGTGGAACAGAATGTGGCGTTCGCGTTGGAAGTGATCGGCAAATCTCGAGCATTCATCAATCGCTCGGTGCCGGAAGCCCTCGACATGGTCGGGCTGGCCGGTAAGGCCGATCGGCTGCCCGGTGAGCTGTCCGGCGGTGAACAGCAGCGGGTGGCTCTCGCCCGCGCCTTCGTCAACCGGCCGCTCGTGTTGCTGGCCGACGAACCGACCGGCAACCTCGACCCGGAGACGAGTGCGGACATCATGACTCTGCTCGAACGCATCAACCGCACCGGAACCACGGTGGTGATGGCCACCCACGACAACACCATCGTCGACGCCATGCGCCGGCGCGTGGTCGAACTCGATCGCGGGCGCATCGTGCGCGACGACGAGATGGGCGTCTACGGGGTGGGCCGGTAATGCGCGCGGGATTCCTTTTCAGCGAGGTCTTCACCGGCCTACGCCGCAACGTCACCATGACGCTGGCCATGATCCTGACCACCGCGGTCTCGTTGACCATGCTCGGCGGCGGGCTGCTGGCGGTGCGCATGGCCGACAAGATCCAGGACTACTACGTTCAGCGCGTCGAGATCCGGCTGTATCTCGACGATCAGACCTCGCGCACCGACCCGGACTGCACCGGGCAGCCGTGCGCGTCACTGATGTCGGATCTCAAGAACCATTCGGACGTGGCGAACGTCCAGTTCGTCAACAGCGCGGACGCGGTGAAGGAGGTCAAGGAGACCACCTTCAAGGATCAGCCCGGGCTCGCCGACGAGGTGAGCAAGGACGGACTGCCCGCCTCCTTCCGGGTGAAGCTGACCGACGTCACCAAATACCGGTCCATCTATGACGATTTCTCCAAGCGGCCCGGTGTCACCACCGTGCTCAACGACATGGATATCGTCGACCGGCTGACCAGCTTCTTCGTCGGATTGCGCAATGCCGCTTTCGGTTTGGCGGCGCTGCAAGCCTTGGCCGCGATCCTGCTGATCGCCAATATGGTGCAGGTGGCGGCGCTGGCACGGAAGACCGAGGTCAGCATCATGCGGCTGGTCGGCGCGACACGCTGGTACACGCAGTTGCCGTTCCTGCTGGAAGCGGTGCTGGCGGCGCTGGTGGGATCGGTTCTGGCCGTGGCGGGTTTGTTCATCGCGCAACCGCTGGTGATCAATCGCGCCCTCGGGTCGCTGTTCAATGACCAGGTGCTGCCACGCATCACGAGCGACGACATCGCGGCCGTTGCGATCATCGTCACACCGGTCGGTATCGGATTCGCCGCTCTCGCCGCCTATGCCGCACTTCGCTACTACGTCCGCGAGTAGGGGTGCGAAGTTTCGCTGATACGGGCCAACGGGGTTCAGGCTGTCGGGCGTTGTCCGTAGGATTGCGGCCGTGAGCGCGCCGGAGGTCGAGACCGTAATTGCCGGGAACCTGGATGACGCCGGAAATGATCCGGCGCACCAGGTTTTGCGAAAGACGTTCGGATACGACAGTTTTCGCGGGCCGCAGCGGCAGATCGTCGAGCAGGTGATCTCCGGCGGCGACGCGCTGGTGCTGATGCCGACCGGTGGCGGTAAGTCGCTGTGCTATCAGATTCCGGCGCTGGTGCGGCCGGGTGTGGGCGTGGTGATCTCACCGTTGATCGCGCTCATGCAGGATCAGGTGGACGCGCTGCAGGCCGTCGGCGTGCGGGCGGGATTCCTGAACTCGACGCAGTTCCCGGACGAACGGCGCACGGTCGAAGCGCAATTCGTGGCCGGTGAGCTGGATGTGCTCTATCTCGCACCGGAGCGGCTGCGGCTGGAGTCGACCGCGCAATTGCTGGACAAGGGCAAGATCTCGGTCTTCGCCATCGACGAGGCGCACTGTGTCTCGCAGTGGGGCCACGACTTCCGGCCCGACTATCTGGGCCTGTCCATGCTGCACGAGCGCTGGCCGGACGTGCCGCGCATCGCCTTGACCGCGACCGCCACCGAGGCCACCCGCAAGGAGATCGCCGAGCGGCTGGATCTCACCCGGGCCAAGCATTTCGTGGCCAGCTTCGACCGGCCCAATATCCAGTACCGGATCGAGGCCAAGAACCGGCCGGAACACCAGCTGCTGTCGTTCATCCAGAACGAGCACGCCGGGGACGCGGGCATCGTGTACTGCCTGTCGCGCAATTCGGTGGAGAAGACCGCGGCGTTCCTGAGCGCCAACGGCGTCGAGGCGGTGCCGTATCACGCGGGGCTCGACAACCGGACCCGCGCGCAGAACCAGTCGCGGTTCCTGCGCGAGGACGGGCTGGTGGTGGTCGCCACCATCGCCTTCGGCATGGGCATCGACAAGCCGGATGTGCGCTTCGTCGCGCACCTGGACCTGCCCAAATCGGTGGAGGGGTACTACCAGGAGACCGGCCGCGCGGGCCGCGACGGGCAGTCCTCCACCGCCTGGATGGTCTACGGGCTCAGTGACGTTGTGCAGCAACGCAAGATGATCGACTCCTCCGACGGCGACGCCATGCACCGCCGTCAGCTGCAACTGCACCTGGACGCCATGCTCGCGCTGTGCGAGACCGTGCAGTGCCGTCGCGTCCAGTTGCTCGCCTACTTCGGCCAGACCGGGGAGCGCTGCGGCAACTGCGACACCTGCCTTAGCGCCCCCGAATCCTGGGACGGCACGGTGCCCGCCCAGAAGGTGCTCTCCACGATCCTGCGGCTGAAACGCGAACGCGGCCAGAGCTTCGGCGCGGGCCACATCGTCGACATCCTGATCGGCAAGCGCAATCCCAAGGTCGAACAGCACGCCCATCACGAGCTCAAGGTCTTCGGCATCGGCACCGAACTGCGCGATATCGAATGGCGCGGCGTCATCCGCCAGCTCCTGGCCCAGGGCTTGCTCGCGGTCCACGGTGACTACGGCGTCCTGACCCTCACCGAGGCCAGCAACCAGGTCCTTTTCGAGAAGCGCGAAGTCATGCTCCGGCGCGAACCCGAACGCGCCAAGGCGGCCCGGACCCCGAAGTCCGCCAAGGCATCCCGCCCGGCGGCTGACCTGAGCAAGTCCGACATCGACCTCTTCGAGAAGCTGCGCGCCTGGCGCGCAGCCACCGCCAAGGAACAGGGCGTCCCCGCGTACGTCGTCTTCCACGACGCCACCCTGCGCGAGATCGCCACACGCAAACCCGCCACCCTCGCCGACCTGGCCGGCATCTCCGGCATCGGCGAGAACAAGCGCGCCAAGTACGGCGAGGGCGTACTCGAGGTGATCGCCGCCGACGGAGGTTCCGCCGAAACCTCAACCCCCGCACCGTCGGTCGCACCGCCCAGGGCAGCGAACCCGGCACCGCGCGGTGGGTCGCGCTTCGCAAGCCCGGCACCGTCGAACTTCGCACCCGCCGACGACATCCCCTGGCCCGACGAGCTGCCACCGGACTTCGACGATCTGCCGCCCGACTACCAGTAGGACGGTCCGTCATGACATCGCCGATGCCGCAGGTCGCGGCCGAAATCCTTGCGCGCCTGCGCGAGGCCGGATTCCCGGCCGAGGGAGCCGCGAACCGCGCCGTGCTCGCCCTCGCCGAGGAGGCGGGCGAGTTCGTCGGTGCCTACCGGCGGTGGTCCGGACAGGCCCGCCGCACAGGCACTTTCGACGAGATGGGTGCCGAGCTGGCGGACGGGTCATCTGCGCCTGGATGGCGGCCGCCGAACTCGGCATCGATCTGGACGCCGCGATCACCGACAAGCTCGCCGTGATCTTCGACCGCGGCTGGCGTGAGGGCGAGCCCGGGAGCTGATCTACCGGCCTTCAGGACCTCCCGCACGTCCATTAGCAGCCGATTTGGTTGCTGGGCGGCGGCAGGATAAGCTTTCGGAGCTGCCGCGGTCCACGATCGCAGCGAGCATCCTGGTCCCGTCGTCTAGCGGCCTAGGACGCCGCCCTCTCAAGGCGGTAGCGCGGGTTCAAATCCCGTCGGGACTACTGTGAAAGGCCCTTCAGTGAAAACTGAAGGGCCTTTTCGCTTTTCGGCACCGCTCCGCCCGGCCGTATGACCCGCGTCACCCTCGACCTCGCCACTGCGGAATAAACCGCTGGCTCCGGCAATTACAGTTGACCGTTATGAAGGAAAAGGGGCGCAAGGTCATCGCCAGCAACAAGAAGGCGAAGCACAACTACTCCATCCTCGAGACCTACGAGGCCGGGGTGGCGCTGGTCGGCACCGAGGTGAAGAGCCTGCGCGAGGGCAAGGCCTCGCTGGTCGACGCCTACGCCTCGATCGATGACGGCGAGGTGTGGCTGCGCGGGCTGCACGTTCCCGAATACGGGCACGGCACCTGGACCAACCACGCCCCGCGCCGCACCCGCAAGTTGCTGCTGCATCGCCGCGAGATCGACAAGCTGCTCGGCAAGACCAAGGAGTCGAGCCTGACCCTGGTCCCGCTGTCGATGTACTTCTCCGACGGCAAGGTCAAGGTCGAACTGGCCCTCGCCAAGGGCAAGCAGGACTACGACAAGCGCCAGGACCTGGCCCGTCGCGACAGCGAACGCGAGATCACCCGCGAGCTCGGCCGCCGGATCAAGGGCATGCGCGGCTGAGGCCCGCATCCTCGCGCTGACGGCGCGTTAATGGAATGAACCAAGGTTTGTTCGGTGTTAGGATAGGTAGCCCGGTGAGAGCCGGGAGTTCATCTGATTCAGTGAACACACTCGGGGCTGAACGGTTTCGACTGCGTACGTTGATTCAGGGGAAGCGTGTCGGTGCAGGCAGGAGACCACCGTATAAGCGTCGCTGTAACCAATTAAGCGCCGATTCCAATCAGCGCGACTACGCTCTCGCTGCCTAAGCAACGAAGCGTGTCTGTCAGCCCGGGTTCGCCCTCGACCCGGTCCCTGGCATCAGCTAGAGGGCTCTACTGTCCGACGCGGTCGCGGCGTCGGACAGGACATTCAACAGCGACTGGGATCGTCATCTCGGCTTGTTCGCGTGACCGAGAGATCCGAGCAGAGGCTTAGCGAACTGCACACGGAGAAGCCCTGAAGATGCGGCGGAGGACCCGGGTTCGATTCCCGGCAGCTCCACCAAGGCGGTCTTACTCGAGCCGGGGTCCGAAAGGACCTCGGGGACGGTAGGACCGCCTTTCTCGTTTCGGCGGCTACGGCGTGGGCGGGTCCTCGCGGTGCTGGAGTGGCAGATCTGACGTGTGCTAGCTGCATTGTGCAGGTCGGCGAAGGGTTCTTTCAGCTGCTCGTCGCGTACGCCCTTGATGTCGAGGTAGAACCGCTCGTAGAACGTCTGGTTGAGGTGGCGTCGAACGGAGTCGTCCCCCTCGGCGTACAGCTGCTGTGGGTCGGCGAGGAGGTCCAGTGCTTGGTTGAGGACACCAACGCCGACCGCCAGCTCCGCAGAAACGGTCGCCAAGGATTCCTCAACGCTGGTGCGCTCTTGCTGAATTTTCCGGAGCCGGGCCTTGATCTTTTCCTTCGGGAGGGCATCATCGAGCGTCAGATCGATCAAGCGATCTTCCTTGACGTTCAGCTCCGCCAGCCGAGCCTTCAGGTTGCGATGCATCTCCTGCACGCTCGAATGTTCTTCGTCGAGTACCTGATCGAGCAGTGTGCGAACGTCCGCCGTAAACGTCGCAGGTAGTTGGAGGGTGCGGTAGTGATCGATGATCGCTTGCTCGACTTGCTCGACCGGAAGGTGGGGGAGATCGCAAAGGCCTTCCTGTCGCCCGCGACAGAGGAAGTACCCGTAGCGGGTGCCATTGCGTCCCTTGGCTTCCGTGTAGATCAGCCGGGCAGTCCGGTCGTTCCGTTCGCACCGGAAGCAGAACAACCCACCCTTCAGGTAGTGCTGAAGCACCCGGTCACGTTGACCGGGGCGGCTACGCATATCCATGACGTCTTGTACGCGGTCGAAGAGGTCCTGCGACACAATCGGCTCATGCCTGCCGGGGTACAGCTCACCTTCGTACGGAATCCAGCCGGCGTAGTACGGGTCCTGGAGCATCTGGTGTAGCCGTTTGAACGAAACTGGGCGCTCGGGGAGCTTGCCGCTGGCGCGGGCAGTCAGGCCGAGATCGGCCATCGTTGCTTCCAAACGTTCGAGGCCGCAGTCGCCCTTGGCGTACAGCTCGAAGGCTGTGCGTACCAAAGGCGCTCGTTGGGGGCCGAGCTGTTGCCCTACTGCGATGGAGACGCCCCGTGTGGTGCGAGCCTCAACTACAGACCGCGAGCCCTGGTCGGTTCAAAGCTTGCCGCTGCCCACCTCTCCGTGGGGTTGTGACCCCCGCTTCCCGTAGCACCCTCGCCACTGTCCGCTTGGCCATGTGATGCTCGACCTTCAGCTCAGCCATCGATGCGCCGCTTCGTACTTGACGACAATTTCTGCAGCTTCACTCGGCGTCAGCTGCTTCTTTGGACCGCCGGACGCTCTCTGGCGGGATGGTTGCGGCTTGCGCGGTCCGCTTCGTTCGATCCGTCGTCGCAGTTCCGTGAAGCTATCGAGCAGATCGGTCCGGTTCGAGTAGGTTTCCGCCGTGTCCTGTCAGGGCCCACTCAGTGGGCCGTACTCGAACTGGACTGCTGAACTACAGGTGAGGGAAATGGCACCGGCGCGAGCTGCGTGTCCGCCGCTATGCGATCGGACCTCCCGGTGGACTCGCTCGACGCCGACTGAATGAGCTGTGTGTAGCCACGGCGCAGTACTGAAGTGCTTCGGTGAGTCGAACTGCTCGCTAAGATTGGTCGGCGTCGGTAGTCATCGAAAGGGGCTGTGCCGGTGAAGGTTCCCTTGTACTGCAGCCACAGCTACCGTCAGACGGATCGTGAGCTAAACATCCATTTCTGGAAGCTATTTCACGATGCCAACTTCTCGTTCACTGTCGATCCAAAGTCAAGTCGGCTGTCCACCACGGCTCTTGAACTGATGATGGCCAGAAGCGCCGGCTTTGTGGCAGTTGTGACCTACAGGCCTGAGGTTCAGATCTACGAGTGCTCGCAGTTTATGGTGCACGAATTTGCGCTGGCTTTCCAAGCACGTAAGCCGCGCATCGTGTTACGGGACAAGAGGGTTTCGCCACGCTTCTTTAGAGCGGGTGAAACGATGGACATCGCCTTCGACGTAGATAATCTTGACCGTTCGGTCGACAGAATCAAAGCGGCTCTGAAATCGCTACATGAACAGATCTCCACCGTGCAGGCCGATCGTAGCTATCGCCATGGAAGGGTGGGTTTGGCTTTGGCGCCGAGTGAGCGTCGAAATATCGCTGATGGATTGGTGAATCTTACCGGGGATGCATCAGAAGATCTGTGGAGAGTAGTAGAGGATCCGTTTTCCCTTGCCTTTAGAGCGGACATGTGTGACTACGTCATAGCGGACGTAGGGAACCCAATAGTGAGGCATGCTGTCTACTTCTTGCAAGGAAGGGCGATCCCGTTACTTAGAATTTCCCACCGAAGCGATGAATTACCGGTGCCATCGCTGCTCGGAACGGCTCCGCTGCGGGAAGTAGCCGCTGCGGATGAGCTTATCATGTACTGGGATGACGGCGATCATTTCGAGAATTCTTTACTGGAGCAGATTAACCGACTCAAGGTTGACCGCAAGGAACTCGCCACTTTAGAATCCGGATGTCGTTACTTTAACAGTATTGGGCGTCAGGCTCTCCCGGTATTTATTAGCTCGACTGGTCAAAACAGTGTAGCAGGTGATCTTGCTGAAGCATTGAATCTGAGCAATATTCCGTACTTCCATTACAAGTTCAATAATACAATTGGCCTCGGTGAGAGTTGGAAGGATGCGCTTAATAGACATATCGCCGCGAGTAAAATATTCGTGATGCTGATCGATGACACCTTTTGGGAGAGTGAATGGTGTATAAATGAATATCGGTATGCTCTAAGTCTCGCTCGCGACGGGAGGTTGGTGATTTTTCCCTTCTTTCTTGATGGAAGTCCTTCTGGAACTGATGTGCCATTTCAGGGTGAGAATCTCCGTGGAATGACGCAGGATCAGCAAGTGCAGGCGATAGTTGGAAAACTTGACGAGGTGTTTGTGGATGGAAAAATAGTCTCGCCGAGTAATGGGGCGGCCGATGGTCAAAGGGAATCGATTAGCGATTCGATGGCAATGGGTCGCGGTCCGGTCTCCGCAGGCGATATTGCCGCTGATATTGCGATCGTGACAATATTGCGAGAAGAATATAACGCAGTGCATCGTTGTCTGAGCAATAAGAGAGTCGTAGCCGGCTCGGCTTCACATCTCAATGTCCATTCTTGGACTGTTGGGGAGATCTACTCGCCCCTATATAATGCGCCTTTTGTAGTTGTGCTTGCATTATCTTCGAGTCCTGGGACTAGTGCGTCCGCCATGGTCGTAAAAAATACGATCTTAGCGTTTGAGCCGTGTTATGTGCTTGTCGTTGGTGTTGCCGGTGGTCTGGGAAATACGAAACTGGGTGATGTTGTAGTTGCGAATCGGATCTGTGCATACGAGTACGGGAAGATTGATCACGGTTTTAACCCTCGCGACAGTTTCGATTGTCCGACTGATGGTTCGATCTCAGGTGCTGCGACAACGCTTGAGTCACGATTTCCCAATTGGTACCAAGACTTCAATTTTCTGGACAAGCCGCCCAGCATTCACATTGGTCACGTAGCCTCAGGTGACAAGGTCGTCGATAATCCCTCGGAAGCATTCTTTCAGTCAGTAATAGATAGTCGCCCCAAGGTTATCGCGGTCGAGATGGAGGGTGCTGGTGCTGGTGCTGCTATACAAGACTCTCGCGAACTGCAGCGTCAGGTTGGATTTGGAATGATTCGAGGAATATCCGACATTCCCCCGCCAGGGGGATCCCTGCCTGGTGCACAGCATGGCCAGTCAACTCAATCTGAGGCGCGTGATTCCATGAAGGAGATAGCTTCAAACGCGGCGGCCGCATGTACGGTGCAGCTGATTAGATGTGCCTGGCCGCGCCCGCCGCGAGAAGCTCGAGGATAATGGCGTCGTATCGTCCAGTACCACTGGATATCTCAGCCGTGACGTTAACGGCTGAACTGTGCTCACTGGTGGAGTTGCTCGCGGAGAATGCTCACGATACTTGGGCATCAATGCGTATCGCCGAAGGCTGGCGATATGGTTCCGAACGTAGCGGTCATGCTCTTTTGCATCCGTGTATTGTGCCATATTCAAGTTTGTCAGAGGGGGAAAGGGAATACGATCGAAAGATGGTCGACAGCACCGTGCGCGCGATTCTCTTGCTTGGTTTCGAAATTAGGCGGTCAGTATGAGCGGGGAATATCAGTATCTTAAATCTGAGCAATTGGAGCGAATTAAGCAGCGGGATACTTTTTTGAATCTCAATATTGTGGCGATAGCTGCGATAGCTGCTGTGGCAGTCCAGGGTCAAAGGCAGTCTGCCGCATGGCTCTTGATTCCATGGGTCACAGCAATTCTTGGCTCGACCTATCTTGCCAATGATGACAAAGTATCGGCGATAGCAATGCATCTTAGAATGCAGGCGGGTAGCTCGTCGGCTACCTCCTGGGAGTCGAGCCTCAAAGGGATCCTGTCGCCATGGGTTCGTCGCTTGGTTGATGTGATGGTGTTCTTGCTGTCTTTCGTCCTCCCGACGCCTGTCGCCATCGCATTGTATGCGACGTCGTATCACCCGTCGTGGGCATTGATTGTCTTGATAGTTGTGGCTTTCGAGCTCGTTATTATAACCAGCCTACTGGCCGTCTATATAGTATCCATAGTTCGGCGCAGTTAGGGCGCAGGAATTTTTTCAAGTGAACTGAGCGTTTAATGGCCTGCTTTTAGATCGTGTCTGCCGTTTCCATCGTTTGTATAGCAAGCCGGGGTTGCCCTCCGGGGGGCCTGATCGTTACCCCAGTCTCCCGCAGTACCTTTGTCACAGTCCGTTTGGCCATGTGGTGCTTGGCCTTCAGTTGTGTGATCGACGCACCTGCCTCATGCGCCGTCACGATCTGGGTGGTTTCCTCGAGCGTCAGCTGCTTCTTCGGTCCGCCAGACGCTCTCTGGCGGGTTAGTTGCGGCTTGCGCGTTCGGCTTCGTTCGATCCGTTGCCGCAGTTCAGCGAAGCGACCGAGCAGATCGGTCCGGTTCGAATAAGTTCCTGCCATGTCCACTGACACGAAGGCCCGGTCCACCAGGACCGGGCCTTCGTCGTTCGTACTGTGGGCTCTTAGCGGACCGGGCACTGCCTGTGAGCGGATCTACTGTTGAGACCGTGGCGGGATCATAGAAACTGCGCAGTCACCAGTATTCCCAGATTGCCCGGTGTCGGGGGCGGGCGTCAGGGGTGCGGAGGGAATCGACATCGCCGCCGGCGCGGTGTGTTCCGACGACGGTGCGGGCGTAGGTACGCAAGTCGGCGCGTGCGGTTCGCTCGAAACGGTTGGCACGGTAGCGGATGCCCTTGCCGCCATTGTGTCCGTGGCCGTAGTGGACCCAATATGCGTAGCGCGTTTGTGCTGCAACGGCATTGCGGTACTTCGGGTGGATGTGGTGGAAGGTTCGGGACATGCTGACTCCAGCGCTGCCCACCGGGGTCTCCGGTGGCGCTAGGGATCGGCGGCGCTGAATCGTCCACTCAATTGCGTACGCATTCGCGGCAGTCAAGCAGAGCCGTGTGCTGCGGGCAACCACTTTTAAGCCCCGCAACCTCTTCAGCAGTTGGGTTGGAAGGGGTAGCAGGGGTGGCGGGTGGGTTCGGGTG
>NZ_JBSGBY010000241.1:0-11631 GCF_053601505.1 Nocardia sp. NPDC004722 | reverse complement strand
GGTGACGCATCCCTGTGGATCACCGTGGGGGAGCCCACCGACCTGTCCACCACGGCCACCGGTGCGTCGGCCGATGGATTCCCCATCCGCGCCGACAACGAGAGCACCCTCGGTGGTGTCTGCTATCGAGGCGTCGACCTGTCGGGGTCGGGTCACTGGGGAATCCAGTTCCAGGTCCACCCGGCCACCGAATGCGGCCTCGCACAGCAGATGCTGGCCCGGATGGTCACCACCCGCCATACGATCCCCG
Organism: Nocardia sp. NPDC004722; assembly: GCF_053601505.1. Lineage (NCBI taxonomy): Bacteria > Bacillati > Actinomycetota > Actinomycetes > Mycobacteriales > Nocardiaceae > Nocardia > Nocardia sp. NPDC004722. Next base: position 11,381 of record NZ_JBSGBY010000241.1, on the reverse strand, counting down.
CCCACGCCGAACCGACGCTGACCACGATCGATCCCTGCGCGCTCGTCTCCCGGGCCGAGCTCGACCCGCTGGTCGGCCCGCTCCCGCAACAGCCCACCACCGCGACCGCCCACACCTGCGTGTGGGACGGCCTCGACAGTGTGCGCACGGAATACACGGTGTGGGCGAGCGACCCCGCGCCTCCGCGGCCGGTGGATCTCGGCGACGGCATCCAGGTGCTGACCTACGACACCGACGATTCCGCCGGTCCGGGCTGCACCTTCTACTACGTGTACCGCACCATCGGAAAGGCGCGCGAGATACTCGGAGTGTCCGTCGACGGCTGGCCGTCCGGCGATCGGACGAAGGCGTGCCCGGCCGCCAAATCGATCATGAAGACCGAGATCAGCCGACTTCCGAAGGTGAAATGACCTGTGCCCGATCTAGATCGGCGATGAGGTCCAGGGCCTGGGCGAGGTTGGCGAGTTTGGCCTCGAGGGTGTCACCCGCCGGGTAGAGGCGGACGGTGTCGACGCCGACGTCGCTCCAGACCCGCAGGCGGCGGCGGACCATGTCGGGGGTGCCGATGAGGGTGGTGGCCAGGACCATCTCGTCGGTGACGAGTGCGACGGCGGCTTCCCGGTCGCCCGATTGCCAGCGGGCGCGGATCTCCTCGGTGACCTCCGACCAGCCCTGCCGGGCGTAGGCGGCGTTGTAGAAGTTGGTCTTGGCGCTGCCCATGCCGCCGATGCTGAAGGCCAGCTCCAGTTTTCGGCCCGCGACGTGGCGGGAGACGGCCTCTTCATCGTCGAAGAACGCGATTTCCGCGCCCTGGCAGACGTCGATGTCGTCGCGGGCGCGCCCGGCGGCGGCCAGGCCCGCATCCAGATGATCGAAGTAGGCGGCCGAGCCTTCGGGGACGAAGCTGGTGCCGAGCCAGCCGTCGGCCACCCGGCCGGTGAGCTCCAGCATCTTGGGGGACATGCTGGCGATGTAGATCGGGATGTCGGCGTTGGCCGGGATCGACAGGCGCATCGGTTTGCTGTTGCCGTCCAACGGGATTCGCACCGTGTCGCCCTGGAAGGAGACCTTCTCCCCGGCGCACGCCTGCTTGATCACCGTGATCGTCTCGCGCATGCGGGTCAGCGCGCGCGCGAACGGCACCCCGTGCAGGCCCTCCATGACCTGCGGGCCGGAGGGGCCCAGGCCCAGCAGGAACCGGCCTTGCGAGAGCTCCGCCAGCGTGAGCGCGGCCTGCGCGATCGCCACCGGTGAACGGGTGCCGATCTGAATGATGCCGGAGCCGAGCAGGATTCGTTCGGTGCGGGCGGCCAGATAGCCGAGCGCGGAGGGGGCATCGGAGCCCCACGCCTCGGCGACCCAGCAGATGTCCAGGCCCATGGTCTCGGCCTCGCGCACGAAGGTGACGACCTGCTGGGCGTCACGGGAGAACTCGACGGTGGTGGCGGTGCGCATCAGCGTTCACCCCCGAGTTCGGCGCGCCGCTTGATCTCCGCGACCACCTGTTGCATGCCCGCCTCGAATTCGCGCATGCGCACGAAGACGATCTTCTCCTCCTTGTCGGGCATGGCCTCGATGGCGATGCTCAGCCCCGACCGGCCCGGTCCCATCCGCACCCATTGCCGCAGCGCGGTACCGCCGTTCACGTCCTGGAGAGTGAAACGCCAAGTGGCGGTAGGCGTCTCGGGATCCTCGACCGCCCAGGCGAAGGCGTGCGGGGGATCCCACTCCACGACATGCGAGGTGGTGGACCATTCACCGAGCGCGTCGTGCTTGCTGGTGCCGACGAACGTGGCGCCGACGCCGGGCGGGGCGTCCGGTGAAACCCAGTGCGCCGATTGCAGTTCCGTGCTCAGCTGCGGCATCAGCGCGATGTCGGAGACGAGCGTCCACACCGTCTCCGGGGTCGCGTCGATCCACGTCTCGGCCTGTGCGGTCGGTCCATCGGCATACTTCGCGCCGGTCCACTCCATGCGTCACCTCGCTGTGAAAAGCTGCTGTTGCCACGATGGTTGCATAAATAGACTAAGCAGGTCAACGACTGAATTCGGGATCGGTTACTTGGCCTGCTGCCGGGCGAAACGGGCCTGGATGTCGGGGCGTTCGCGCAGCCGCTCGGGATAGCCGGGTCCCATGCGCAGCCGCGACTCCTCGATCGGCACCGGTTGATCGCAGTGCTCGCACACCACCTTCAGCTGCGTATCGTGCCCGCACGCGGTGTGCTCGAGCACCACCGGCGGCCCGTCGGGATCGGCCAGCCAGCGGTCACCCCAGCGCGACATCACCAGCAGCACATCCCAGAAGTCGCGCCCCTTCTCGGTGAGCACGTACTCGTACCAGACCGGTTCGCTGTGATACGGCCGCTTCTCCAGCAGCCCCTCCTCGACCAGGCGGCGCAGCCGATCGCTGAGCGTATTGCGCGCGATCCCCAGCTCCTGCTGGAACTCGTCGAATCGCCGCACGCCGTAGAACGCCTCGCGGAGCACCAACGGCGTCCACCAGTCGCCGAGCAGATCCATGGTCCGGGCCACCGAGCAGGGCCACCGCGCGAAGGACGTACGCTTCATCCCCCGAGAGTAGCTGGGGAAGGAACGACGACTGATGCGCATGGGGATCGCCACCCCGGTGGTACTCGACATTCCGGGGCGGTCGGCCGCGTGGGAGCGCGAGGCGGGCATCGCCGAACTCGCCCGTATCGCCGAGGCCGCGGACCGGCTCGGATTCGACCACCTGACCTGTAGCGAACACGTGGCGGTGGCGCAGCATTCGGACTCCGCCATGCTCGGCGGCAGCCGGGGGACGCGATACTGGGATCCGCTGGCCACGCTGTCCTACCTCGCGGCCCGCACCACGCGAATTCGGTTGTGCACCAGCGTTCTTGTGCTCGGCTACCACCATCCACTCGCCATCGCCAAGCGGTACGGCACCCTGGACGTGATCAGCGGTGGCCGGGTGGTGCTCGGTGTCGGCGTGGGCACCGCCCGCGAGGAATTCGACCTGCTGGGCGCCTCGTTCACCGATCGTGGACGCCGCGCCGACGACGCCATCGCGGCGCTGCGTGCCGCGCTCGGGCGGCGGGTGCCGGAGTATTCCGGTTCGCACTACCGATTCTCGGGACTGGTGGTGGAACCGCACGCCGTGCAGGCGCGCATGCCGATCTGGGTGGGCGGCGTCAGCGACGCGGCCCTGCGGCGGGCCACCACCCTCGGCGACGGCTGGCTACCGGCCGGACTGGATGCCGCCGCGCTCCGGCAGCGGCTCGATCGGTTCGATTGCCGCGCACCGGGTTTCGAGGTGGTCGTCGGTACGGCGGGCCGGATCGATCCCATCGCCGAGCCTGGTCACGCAGAACAGGTGCTGGGCGAACTCGCCGACGCCGGTGCCACCATCGCGCAGCCGCGCGTGCGCCATGAATCCCTCGCGCAGTACCTCGATCAGCTGGCCGCGCTGACCGAGCTGAGCTGTTTCGAACCGAGCTGAGCTGTTTTCGAACCGGGCCGTGTCGAACCGGCCTGATCACGCCGCGCCGCGATGCGACCGAATCAATTCCGCCGCCATGGATTTGGTGCGCCGAGCCGCGTGCCGATCGCCTTCGGCCGCGGCGACGATCGCGCCTTTCATGAGGATGTGCCAGCACCGCGCGAAATTATCGATATCCGACAGTCCCGCACGTTCGGCGCGCGCGGAGACGATATCGCGAATGGTCTGCAGATGTTCGATGCCGGCCTGCCCGAGCGGATGTTCCGCGCCCATTTCCAGCAGCACATTGATGAACAGGCAGGCGTCGAAATCGGCTGCGGCGAACCATTCGTCGAGGACGTCGAAGATAGCGAGGAGCTGCTCTTCCGGGGTGGCGCCGCGCAATCGCGACTGCTCCTCGATGAGGCCGAAGGTCCACAGCCGCTCGCGGCGGTCGAGCACCACCGCGACCAGCTCGTCCAATATCGGAAAATACTCGTGCAGCGTGGTTTTCGAGACCCCCGCCCGATCCGCGATCATGTCGGCGGTCACCGCGCGCACGCCGGTGCGGGTGTAGAGCTCATACGCCGCGCGTACGAGCTGATCGCGAATTCCGACAACCGAGTTCCGGCTGGTCGTCATCGTTGAATTCTAGTCGCCCGCGGGGTTCTTCACAGCGCGCAGGCGAGCGCGGAAGTGCCCGTGGAGTGGACGAATTCGCTGTGGCCGTAGACGACGGCATCGGAATTCCATGCCGCGCCCAGTCCGGTCACGAAATCGCGGACCACCGCCATATCGCCGCGATCGGCCACCAGGATCAGCGCACCGTCTTGGGTGACCGAGCCGCCGCCCAGGGTGTCGCGGACCGCCGGATCGGCGAGCAGCGCATCGTGGAATCGGGTGCGGTCGATGCCGGGAACGGTGACGGTGAAACCGTTGGCGCGCGCATCCTCACCCGGCAGATATTCGAAGGTCAGCACCGATTCCTGGTTGTCGCGCACGCGGATGTCGTCGGCGACCCAGCACAGATTCTTGTAGTCGGTGCAGGCCAGCTGGAATTGCCGGGAGCGCTCATAGGTGGTGGTGCCCGAATCCGCGGACCAGAACACCCCGTCGAGCAGTTGGGAACCGACCGGCAGCGCCAGCTCGGTGAGCGCGGTCGCGTTCACCTCCAGCTCGAACAGCGACAGCTGATCATTCAGGCGCGGATCGTTCGGATCGGTGATGGTGGCGGTGTTGTTGGTGGCGAACAGCTCGCCGGTGGGCTGGGTGGGATTGCCGGGAACGCACGACGCCGGACCGTACGCCTGCGCGGGCGTGACGGCCGGACCGAGGGCCGTGGTGGTCGGACCGATGGCGACAGCCCCGGAGATCACGAGAGCAGCGGCCAGAGCGGCGGTGATGCGGACGGTGGTCATACCCATCGAGTCTGACGGCTGCGCCGCCGCACCGACAGCAAGATCGGCGAAAAGACCGGATCGGATCCACGTCGGCGCGGCCGGGACCGCGCCCGCCTCAGCCCGCCACCGTCGGCGTGTCCTGGGTCACGAATGACGCTGGTGCGCAAAGATATACGACTCGGGGGTGGGTTGAGCGCGATGGCGTCGCCGCGATTCGGCGGTGCGACATGCCACGTGACCTGCGCCGCAGTGCTTGACTGAAATTTCAGTCAGGAATACAGTTTCTGGTGCCCGCTCCGGGTCGTCGAGTGCGGACGACCGCTCTACCAGCGGGATTATCGGTTTCAGCGCGCCGCCGAGGGAAACGCCGCGCCGTACCCCTCATACAAGGAGACAGCGAGATGGAACGACGCGGATTCATGCGTACCGGGATGTTGGCCATGGGTGGGCTGCTGGCCGCGGCCTGCGACGGCCCGATCTCCTCCTGGTTCAACGGTGACACCACCACGTCCGCGGCCAAGGACGGCCGCGACTGGGTGATGCCCGACGAGGGCACCCCGCACAAGCGCACCTGGATGGCCTTCGGCGCCAGCGAGGCCATCTGGGGCAAGCAGCTGCTGCCGCAGGTCCGCAAGGATCTGGCCACCATCGCCGCCACCATCTCCCGCTTCGAACCGGTGTCCATGCTGGTGCGCGGGGACGAGGTCGACATGGCCCGCAACCTGCTCGGCGGCGCGAACGTCGAACTCATCACCGCCGACCTCGACGACCTGTGGATGCGCGACACCGGCCCGGTCTTCGTGAAGGGCAACGGCACCAAGGCCGGCGTCGACTTCAACTTCAACGGCTGGGGCGGCAAGCAGCAGCACCGCCGCGACGCCAAGGTGGCCACCTTCGTCGACGGCCGCGCCGGCGTCGAGACCGTGCACACCGATCTGGTGCTCGAGGGCGGCGGGCTCGAGGTCGACGGCGAGGGCACCGCGATCATCACCGAATCCTGTGTGCTGAACAACAATCGCAACCGCGGCTGGAAGAAGCCCGACGTGGAGGCCGAGCTCGAGCATCTGCTCGGCATCAAGAAGGTGATCTGGCTGCCGGGCATCGCCGGGCACGACATCACCGACGGCCACACCGACTTCTACGCCCGCTTCGCCGGACCCGGCGTCGTGGTCGCGGGGCTGGACAACAACGAAGAGTCCTTCGACTACGACGTGACCCGCAAGCACCTCGACATCCTGCACAACGCCACCGACGCACAGGGCCGCCCGCTGCGGATCGAAACCCTCGAAGCGCCTGAGGAATTGCGCTACAAGGGCGCGGGCGACGACTTCGCGGCCGGGTACATCAACTTCTACGTGTGCAACGGCGGCGTCATCGCCCCCGAATTCGGGGACCCCGAAGCCGATGCCGCGGCCCAGTCCACCCTGCAGCGGCTGTTCCCGGATCGCCATGTGGTGCAGATCAATATCGACGCCATCGCCGCCGGTGGCGGCGGCATCCACTGCACACGCAGCAGGAACCCGTCGACTGAGCCACCCGAACTCCCGGTGAAACCCTGCAATTCACCGGGATGCGGCCGGTCCGGGCCGCCGCCCGATCCGGACCGGCCGCGCAACAGTTCCCGAGTGAGCGTCCTAGAGTGAGGAACCGTGTCGGACCGTCAGACCCAGATCCTGGAAGCCGCCGTCGCAGTCATCGCACAGGACGGAGTCCGCGGACTGCGCGTCGAGAAACTGGCCGCCGCCGCAGGGGTTTCCACCGCGCTGATCTACTACCACTTCAAGGATCGCGCCGGGATCCTGCGCGCCGCCCTCGCCCACATCAACCACCGGGCGGAGACCTACACCGAACAGGCCTTCGCCGATCTGCTCGATCCGCGCGCCCAGGTCGAGCGCATGCTGCTGCTGGAACTGCAGGACGCCGAGGATGTTCGCGAGAACAGCGTCGCCTGGGGGGAGTTGCGCGCCAGCGCGGTATTCGATCCCGCGCTGCGTGAGCCGCTGCTGGCCAGCACCGCCGCCTGGAACTCCGACGTGGAGACCCTCATCCTGCACGGCCAGGAAAACGGTTCCATCGCACTGGATCTCGATGCCGCCGCCGTGGCTGAACGGCTCACCGCCCTGGTCGAGGGCCTCAGCGAACGCTGGCACAGCGGCTCGCTCACCCTCGACCGTGCCCGCACCCTGCTCACCGGCGCACTCGCCGCGGAACTCGGCGCGCCCTAAATGTAGTGGTCAACGCGGGACGATGGCGGAATGATCACCAGCCATGGAAAAGATTCCGACCCTGTTCGAACGTGACGACCGCTTCAAGGTGGTCGACCGTCCGCGCGCCGCGTGCGACTGGGTCTTCGCCGGTGAGGGTGTCGCCACCGAGAAGCTCGACGGCACCAATATCCGCCTGACCGTGCGTTCGGGACAGCTTGTGCGCGTGGAGAAGCGCCGCAACCCCAGCAAGGAACACAAGCAGGCCGGAATCACCGACGGCTGGTACGTCGACGCCCACGAGGACCTCGCCGAGGACAAGTGGATCCTGGCCGCCGCCGAGAACACCGACGTCTCGGGCTGGCCCGACGGCGAGCACTCCTGCGAGGCGCTCGGCCCCCGCATCCAGGGCAACCCGCTCGGCCTCGACAAGCACCTCTGCGCCGCCTTCAACCTGTTCCCGCCGCTGATCCCCGACCTCCCGCGCACCTACCCCGAACTGCGCGACTTCCTGGCCGATTTCGACAGCCTCTTCGCCCCCGGCCACCTCGCCGAGGGCATCGTCTTCCACCACCCCGACGGCCGCCGCGCCAAGATCAAGCGCAAGGACTTCCCACGCTAGACCTTCTTCACCACACTGGATTTCAGCTGCATCGCGCCGATTCCCTCGACCTTGCAGTCGATATCGTGATCGCCGATGCCGGGCGCCAGGCGGATATTGCGCACCTTGGTGCCCGCCTTGATACCGGTCGGGCTGCCCTTCACCTTCAGGGTCTTGATCACGGTGACGGTGTCGCCGTCGGCGAGCACATTGCCGACCGCGTCGCGGATGACGCCGTCGCCGGGGGCGGCTTCGGCCTCGGCGGTCCACTCGTGCGCGCACTCGGGGCAGGTCAGCAATCCGCCCACTTCGTAGGCGTATTCGCTCGAGCAGGCGGGACAGGGCGGCAGGGAGTCGGTCACGTGCTGCTCCTTACGGTTCGAGGGAATCACTGGCGGAGGAAGTCGATGATGGTGCGGTTGACCTCGTCGGGGCGTTCGAGGTAGCCGTAGTGGCCGCAGTTTTCGAGTTCCACGAAGCGGGCGCCGGGGATTGCGTCGGCTACCTCGCGGCCGAAGATCGGGGGGAGCATGCGGTCGTCAGCGAAACCGACTACCAGGCTGGGGACGGTGATCGCGGCGTAGGCGGCCAGGCGGTTGGCGGAGCGGTCCATGCGCATCTGGGCGAGCACGCCGGGGGCGGGCTCGGCGCTCGACGAGAATTCGAAGATGTCGAGCCAGTTCTGGGCGGAATCGTCGGCCTCGAGGGTGTGCGGGGAGAGGTTGAGCATCGCCTTGATCGCGGCCGCGTACTCCGGCGGCAGCTTCACGCCCTGCGCGGCCAGCGCCTGCTCACCCCGGTTGAGGGTGCTCGCCAGCGGATGCGGCCGCCCGGTGGTGGCCAGCATGACGGCCTTGCGCACCAGATCCGGTCGCGCCAAAGCCAATTCCTGGGTGACGCGCGCACCCAGCGAGGTGCCCACCACGAACGCGGGCCCGCCGAGGTGTTCGATGAGCGCCGCGGTATCGGCGACCAGGTCCTCGACGCGCATGCCGGACGCGCACTCGGCCGAGGGCGCGATGCCGCGATTGTCGAAGGTGGCGACCCGGAAACCCGACTTCACCAGTGCCGGAACCTGATACGTGCGCCACACCCGCCCGGGACTGCCGGTGCCCATGACGAGCACGACCAAGGGACCCTCGCCGGTGACGTCGTAGTTGAGGAGGATGCCGTTCAGGGTGACGAGAGGCACGGTCGGTCTTCCTGTAGCGCGGTGCGGGGACGACCGAAGGTATCAGCTGATTGTCCTGCTTGCTAAACTCTGCAACTGTGCCAGGAATGCAACGGCCGCTGTATCAAATGAAGGCGGACTTCTTCAAGACGCTGGGTCACCCCGTGCGCATCCGAGTGCTCGAACTGCTGAGCCAACGCGAACACGCCGTCTCGGAGATGCTCACCGAGATCGGCGTCGAGGCCGCCAACCTGTCACAGCAGCTGTCGATTCTGCGTCGGGCCGGGCTGGTCACCGCCCGCCGCGAAGGGCTCTCCGTCACCTACGCACTCACCTCGCCGCAGGTCGCCGAACTGCTCGCGGTCGCACGCGCCATCCTCACCGGCGTCGTCAGCGGCCAAGCCGAGGCGCTCGAACAACCCGCCTGACCCCCACCCTTCCGATCGGGTGGGCCTTCTCCACCTCGCTGATTTCGTGTTTTCTAAACTAATAACGTAGTTGTTCCCTTGAAGAGAGGTTTGCCGTGCCCGCACGTTCCCTCGCCACCGTCGCTACCGCCCCGACCGAGCACCCCGGCATCGCGGCCTGGGTCGCGGAGATCGCCGAACTGACCGCGCCCGAGCGCATCGTCTACTGCGACGGGAGCCGTGACGAATGGGATCGGCTCACCGCCGAGCTGGTGGCCAAGGGCACCTTCGTCCCGCTATCGGCCAAGCCCAACTCGTTCTGGTGTGTGTCGGATCCCGACGATGTGGCACGGGTGGAGGATCGAACCTTCATCTGCTCCGAGCTCGAGCGCGACGCCGGGCCCACCAACAACTGGGTGGATCCGGTCGACATGCGCGTCGTCATGACCGAGCACTACCGGGGCGCGATGGCCGGGCGCACCATGTACGTGATCGCCTACTGCATGGGGCCGTTGGACGCCGACGAGCCGAAATACGGTGTGCAGATCACCGATTCGGCCTACGTCGCGGTCTCCATGCAGATCATGACCCGCTCCGGCGCCCCGGTGTGGGAACAGCTCACCGCGGGAACGGAGTTCGTGAAATGCCTGCACTCGGTGGGGATGCCGCTGACCGATGGACACGCCGATGTCGCGTGGCCGTGCGACAAGACGAAATACATCGCGCATTTTCCGGAGTCGCGGACGATCTGGAGCTACGGCTCCGGGTACGGCGGCAACGCCTTGCTGGGCAAGAAGTGCTTCGCGCTGCGAATCGCCTCGGTGCTCGGGCGCGACGAGGGCTGGCTGGCCGAGCACATGCTGATCCTGAAACTGACCTCACCACAGGGTAAGACGCACTACGTCGCGGCGGCGTTCCCCTCCTCGTGCGGCAAGACCAACCTCGCCATGCTCGAGCCCGCGCTGCCCGGCTGGCAGGCCGAAACGGTCGGCGACGATATCGCGTGGCTGCGCTTCGGCGCCGACGGACGGCTCTACGCGGTCAACCCGGAGGCCGGATTCTTCGGTGTCGCACCGGGAACCGGCGCGCGCACCAACCCGAACGCCATCGCCACCATCGACGCGGGCAACTCGATCTTCACCAACACCGCCCGCACCGACGACGGCGACGTGTGGTGGGAAGGCCTGACCGACGAGCCCCCGGCCCACCTCGTCGACTGGCACGGTCGAGACTGGACACCGGAATCGGGAACGCCCGCCGCGCACCCGAATTCGCGCTACTGCACCCCGATCGAGCAGTGCCCGTCGGTGGCTCCCGAGTGGAACGATCCGGCCGGTGTGCCGATCTCGGCGATCTTCTTCGGCGGCCGCCGGGCCACCACCATCCCGCTGATCACCGAATCCCTCGACTGGGAGCACGGCGTGTTCACCGCCTCGGTGCTGTCCTCGGAGACCACCGCCGCGGCCGCGGGCGCCGTCGGCGTCGTGCGCCGCGACCCCATGGCGATGCTGCCGTTCCTGGGCTACCACGTCGGCGACTACTTCGCGCACTGGCTGGCCATGGGGGAACGGGAGGGCGCGCGACTGCCGAAGATCTTCCAGGTCAACTGGTTCCGCCGCAGCGCCGACGGCAAATTCCTGTGGCCCGGCTTCGGTGACAATGTGCGCGTGCTGAAGTGGGCGCTCGAACGTCTCGACGGCACCGCCGCGGGCGTCACGACCCCGATCGGCGTCGTGCCCACCCCGGATTCGCTCGACCTCGACGGGCTGAGCGCGGGCTATCGCGGCCTCATCGACGCCGCGCTCGCCGTCGACGTCGACGAATGGGTGCGCGAACTCGGCTCGATCGACGACTGGTACGCCACCATCGGCGGCAACCGGCTGCCCGAGCCCCTCCGCGCCCAGCTGGCGTCCCTGAAACTCCGTCTGGCCGAAGCGCTCTGACCGTGCGGACCTTGCTGCCGTCGCGCGCGGACTGGCTACCGGCGCTGCGGTCCCCGGGCGCGGACCTGCTGGCCGGGCTGGTGGTCGCGCTGGTGGCGTTGCCGCTCGCGCTCGGTTTCGGCCACGAACAGCGTGACGATCACGATGTAGTACCAGCCGAATCCGCCGATCACATTGTCCTGCAAGGCTTTCGCCT
>NZ_JBSGBY010000240.1:0-11654 GCF_053601505.1 Nocardia sp. NPDC004722 | reverse complement strand
GCCTTTTTTGCCTCGGGCACGGTAGTTCTCAGATCCTCCATCGGTCACCATCATGGCGGGTTTCGGTCGCGGTGGACGTGATCTGGCTCACCGAGCGATCTTGATGAGTGTGATATCACCTGGTGGGGGCCGGTTTTCGTGTTCTGGTCTGCTTGTTCGCCCCGAATTAATCGGGTGAAATTTGTCGGACCCCGCCGGAATACTGGGTCGCGACCGATGAGTTGTGCGTCCTGTCCCCGTCTGTACCGGTGTGGCACCGGACAGTGCAGTCGCCGACTCGACATCGGGCCACGTACCCCTCGCACACGATCACCCGGAGGTTCTTCCGATGCCCGACCTATCCGCTAGCTCGACCAAGCAGCGGACGCCAACCGTCATCCGGTTGCTGGTGCTCGCGACCTTCACGGTGATCTTGAACGAGACCATCATGATCAATGCGATCCCGCGTCTCATGAAGGATCTGCACGTCTCCAGCGAACTGACCGCCCAATGGGTTTCTACCGCCTTCATGCTCACCATGGCAGCGGTCATCCCGGTCACCGGCTGGTTCCTGCAACGGGTCACCACCCGCCGCGCCTACGCCCTCGCCATGGGCACCTTCCTGGTCGGCACCGCGCTGGCCGCGGTCGCGCCGACCTTCGCGGTCCTGCTGGTCGGCCGCGTGATCCAGGCGGGCGGCACCGCGGTCATGATGCCGCTGCTGATGACCACCCTGATGACCGTCGTTCCCGAGAACGACCGCGGGCGCGTCATGGGCAATGTCACCCTGGCCATCTCGGTGGCTCCGGCCATGGGCCCGGTCATCTCCGGCCTGGTGCTGCAGATCGGCTCCTGGCGTTGGCTGTTCGTGCTGGTGCTGCCCATCGCCGCGGCGGTGACGGCGCTGGGTCTGCGCAAGCTCGAGAATGTCGGTGAGCCGCAGCCGGGTTCGATCGACTGGATCAGCGTGCTGTTCGCGGCCTTCGGTTTCGGTGGGCTCGTCTACGGCCTGAGCAAGTTCGCCGGTGGCAGCACGGTCGTCCCGGCGCTGATCGTCGCCGGTGGCGCGGCGCTGATCGCCATCTTCGCCTTCCGTCAGATCTCGTTGCAGCGCAACGGCACTCCGCTGCTGGACCTGCGCGTGCTGCTGGCCCCCACCTACGCCAAGTCGCTGATTCTCATGGCGGTCGCGTTCCTGGCCATGATGGGGTCGATGATCCTGCTGCCGCTGTACCTGCAGAACCTGCGCGATCTGACCCCGTTGAAGACCGGTCTGCTGGTGATGCCCGGCGGCCTGGCCATGGGTCTGCTCGGCCCCACCGTCGGCAAGATCTTCGACCGCTTCGGCGGCCGCGTGCTGGTGATTCCGGGCGCCATCGGTATCACCGCGGCGCTGGCCGGTTTCACCCAGCTGTCGCTGACCTCGCCGTACGCCCTGCTGGTGGCGATGCACGTGCTGCTCATGGTGTCGCTCGCGGCGACCTTCACCCCGGTGTTCACCCTGGGCCTGGGCGCGCTGCCGATGCACCTGTACTCGCACGGCAGTTCCATGCTCGCGACGCTGCAGCAGGTGGCGGCCGCGTTCGGCACCGCGCTGGTGGTGACGGTCATGACCTCGCGGGCCAAGCACGTGGCCCCGACGGTGACCAACCCGCTGGAGGCGCACCTGTCGGGTATGCGGCTGGCGTTCCTGGTGTCGGCGGGCCTGTCCGTCGTCGTGATCGTGATGGCGGTGCTGCTGCCCAACCGGTCGGCGGCCGGGCATCACGGCGCCGAGATCCCGGATGTGGTGGACGAGGCCGAGCTCCCGGAGCTGGTCAAGGACTGACCGTCGTAATCCCGCTGACAGCGCCCACGGTGTGATGCCGTGGGCGCTTTCGCGTTGCTACACCGCGAATTTCACGGCGAGGGCGATGCCGCATCCGGCGGCGATCACGCGCAGGCTGTTGCTCGGCAGGCGGCGCGCCACCACCGGGCCGACCCGGCCGCCCAGCAGGAAGCCCAGGGCCAGGGGCGCGACGTAGGCCCAGTGCACCGGACCGTAGAACGCGAAACCGATGGCCGCCGCGCCGTTGGCGCACATCGAGGTGACGCTCTTGACCGCATTGGCGCGCTGCGGCGACCACTCCGGGTACATGGCCGAGATCAATGCCAGGATCAGAATCCCGCCCGCCGCACCGAAATACCCGGCGTAGACGGCGGCCACGAACAGCAGCACCCCCAATACCCGGTTGCGCCGGACTCTTTCGCTGTCGCTCGCGTGCTGCCACCGCCGCGCCAGCTGTGGTTGCGCCAACAGGAACACCGAGGCCCCGCCGATCAGGAACGGCACCACGACCTGAAACGTCGACGCGGGCGCGATCAACAGCAGTGCCGCGCCGATCGCCCCGCCGACGGCCGCGACCACCCCGAGCCGCACCACGGTCCGTCGCGTCCCCGCCAGCTCCTGCCGCGACCCGGCCGCCGCCCCGACCCCGGTGAAGATCAAAGCCACCGTATTGGTGACATTGGCCGCCACCGGCATCAGTCCCATGCCGAGCAGCGCGGGATACGACACCAGCGAGGCCAGACTGACCAGCACGCTGACCAATCCGGCCGCGAAACCCACCGCGATCAGCTCGACCGCCTCGACCGCGGTCACCGACGTTCACCGGGCCGGGACCGAGAACACCCAGCACTCACCGGGACATCCTACGAATTCGGTTCGGCCGCTTCGCAGGGGCGTCCCCGCATCCGGGCGATAACCAATCCTTATCGCTGTGAACGCGAGCTGCTCATTGGCCCGCCCGCCCGTCTCCGGTGAAATCAATCCCATGAGCAGCACAACCGAAACCCGCACCGTCATCGAGAACTACATCCACGCCCTCCAGACCGGCGAGGCCGTGGACCGCCGCCGCGAATTCTTCACCGAAGACGCCACCTGGACCCTGGCGGGAGACCTCCCCACCTCCGGCACCTGGACCGGCCCCGACGGCATCTTCCACGGCTTCCTCCCCGCCATGCTCGACCGCTTCGACACCACCGCCCCCATGAGCCAAGACCTCCGCTCCCTCACCGCCGAAGGCGACCGAGCCGTAGCCGAATGGACCACCCACGCCACCACCGCAACCGGCGACCCCTACGCCAACGACGTAGTAATCACCTTCCGAGTAACCAACGGCCGCATCACCGAAGCCCGCGAATACTTCGACACCGCCTACGCCCGCCGCCTCCTCTTCCCCGAGAACTGAATTCGAGTGGCACAAAGGAGACTTACGGCTCGCCGGCGGTCGCGAGATGATCGAGGACGAACCCGATGTGATGGCTTGTGCCGATAGCGCGCCACGTGGATCCGTTGCCCGGCCCGCTCACTGTGGAAGCTCGATCACCGTGTGCGTACCATGTCCGACCCGCGATCTCCTCATCGCCCCAGGTCAACCCACCGGTGAACTCGGATCCGGCGGCGATCTCGCCACAGATGTCGAAGAATCGAGTGAAGCCCTCCGACCTGCGGTACTTCAGAACGAGCCACGAGCCAGCGACGGTGTATCGAAGTTGCGGCGGGGGACCGTAGCCCTTGCCGAGAGGTAGTAGGGGATGCGCGACGCCATAGTCACCGAAGGTCGGAATTCTGCTGTGCCCGAGTAGTTGTCGCCGCACATCGAGCCAGAGGTCGACTTCCTTGCGATCGATTCGTGTGAGGATCTTCGGCTCGATATCGCTGAGGTCGGGCGGAAACGCCCCACCCGCAAGCGTTATCGACATCCATTGGTCGAGATGAGGTATGTCGAGCAGCGACAGCAGGGCGGCGCGGGCCTTGCGGTCGACGTCTTTGTCATCGGCGATACTTCCGAAGTCGAGTACGAGATGGACCCTGCCGCAGCGCATTCCCAGGGCCTCGAGGGCGCACCCGATCTGCTCGGACAGGAGGTGACGGTTGCCGCCGGATAGGTCCGCAGCAGTGAGGCGAATACAGGCCGGCTGATGCAAGGACTGTCGTACGGCCTCTCCTACCTCGAAAAGAACCTGCCGCGAGTCCGATAGGCGAACGGCGGGTATGACGCCCAGTTGGGCACTCTCGAAACAGTTCTCGACTACTTGCGCGGTCGGGTTCCAGCCCGAAGTCGCGGGCAGGTGATGAGTGTCGATGATGAGATCGAACCGAACCCTCCAGTGTTTGCGGAGGGTATCCAGGATCCGGTTGAGTCCGAGTTTCAATGCTGTCGGTGGCGGCCTGAGCTCATGGAGCATCTCGTCGCTCGGGACGATCTCGATCAGCGGCACGCAGAACTCGGCGAGGTGCTCCTCCATGTTCTTCAGGGCCGTTAGCTCGCCGAGCCGACTTTTGAGAATCGGTACATACCGCGGCCTGGTGTCCATGGCCGGCTACCGGCCATCGGCGGTGAAGATGCCGAGCATCCGAATTACCTTGTCCTACAAGCGTTCCACCTCGAACTGCATTGCTCGAGTCGCTACTCGTAGTATCCGGCCTCGCCGCGACACGCGGGGACATCTCGGCGCACGGTCGCCCGGTTGGCCGGATCCGTCATACGTCCGGCACTCGGGGTCAGAGGTCAGCCGAGGTGGGGGAAGTTCTTTCGGGCGGTGATGACCGGGGTGTTCGGGGTGAGGGCGAGGATGGTGACGGTGACGTCGGTGGTGGAGCCGGATTGGAATTTGGCTGACTCGCCGAATAATTGGATCAGTTGGACGGGGTTCACCGCGACGGTGGCCTGTTGGGGTTGGCCGATGCAGTTGGCGGGGGCGAGGGCGGTGCCGTTCACGCCGGGGCCGGTGAGTCCGGGTGCGAGGAAAAGGGTTTCGCGGACGGTGACCGACAGTTCCGCGCCCAGGCCCGGGGCGCATTCGTAGGAAACGGCGATCACGGCATTGCCGTTGGATGCCGTGGCGCTGTCGACGGTGAGGGGCGTGGCGGCGGCTGCGGTGCCGCCGACCAGGGCGGAGGCGGCGGCGAGTGCGCCGAGAGCTACGACGAGATGTGGTGCGCGCACGGGGAGTCCTTCAATGCCATTGGCCTGCACGATTTTTCGAGATCCGGCGGTGGCTCGGGTGTGAGGATAGCGGATAGCGAACCGACCGTGACGAATTTTTGGCGGTTTCGGGCTATTCCTCGACCGTGATTGTCAGCCGGGGTTTGGCGGTCTCGTTGTCCCCGGCGACCATCTGCCAGACCGAGTCGATCATCGGGGCCAGCAGGAGTTCGCCGAATTGGCGGATGAGGACGGCGACGATCTGGGTGGATTCGCGGCGGGTGGTCGAGGCCAGACCCTCTTCGCGGAGTTGCGCGACCTCGTTGCGGGTCAATTCGACCAGGCGCTCGAGGAATTTCAACTGGGTGGGCTCGGGCTCGAGAATGGCTCGGCGCAGATAGTTCACGACCGCGGGGTTTTCGCGCAGCATCTCGCGGACCGCTTCGTCGCGCGCCGCCGCGACCTCGCCCGCGGTTCCGGTGCTCGGCACGGAATGCACGGCCTGATAGAAGAATTCGCTCACCAGCTGGTCGACCGCGTCCCGCAGGCCCGCCTTGGTCTTGAAGTGGTGCTGGACCAGGCCGAGGGTGACGCCGGCCTCGGCGGCGACCGCGCGCAGCGAGACCCGGGATTCGCCGTACTGGGCGAACAGGTCCATGGCCGCGTTGCGGATGCGCGCCTTGGCGGTCAGGTCGTCGTTCGTGGCCCGTGGATTGAGCATCGCCCCTCGACTGGTCGGTGGTTTCGGGACAGTCTACGTCGCGTTGTAATTGCTGGTCGCACGCAGTAATCGCTGGTCTTCTGCGCAGGTGGGGTTACTGTTGACCTGCTGACTATACATCCGTATCGTTCGCTGTCATGGAGGTTTCCCTGTCTCGCCCCTTGGAAGGCGTCGAGGTCGTCTCGCTGGCCGTCAATCTGCCCGGCCCGCTGGCCGCCGCCCGGCTGGCCGAACTGGGCGCGACGGTGACCAAGGTCGAACCGCCCACCGGTGACCCGCTCGCCGCGGCCGCGCCGGAGTGGTACTCGACGCTCATCGCCCCGCAGACCGTCGTCACGCTCGACATCAAGCAGGACGCCGACCGCGCCAAGCTCGACGAGCTGCTGGCCGGCGCCGACCTGCTGATCACCTCGATGCGGCCCAGCGCGCTCGCGAAACTCGATCTGGCGCAGCCGCAGGAGCGCTTCCCGCGCCTGTCGCTCATCGAAATCGTCGGCCACGCGGAGGATCCCGAAGTGCCGGGGCACGATCTGAACTATCAGGCGGTGCACGCCACCCTGACCCCGCCGCACATGCCGACCGTCCCGATCGCCGACATGCTGGGCGCCGAGCGGGCCGTCTCCACTGCCCTCGCCGCACTGGTCGCCCGCGCGAACACCGGTGTGGGACAGCCCTATCGTGTCGCCCTGGAAGAGGCCGCCGCCCGCGCCGGCGATGCCGTCCGCTACCGACTGATGGGTCCGAACGCGATCCTCGGCGGCGCGTTCCCCGGCTACGGCATCTACGAGTGCAAGGACGGTCACATCGCGCTCGGCGCGGTGGAGCCGCACTTCTTCATGGGCACCATCGCGCTGTTCGGCGCCAGCGGCGACCACGAGAGCCTGCGAAACGCCTTCGCCGACAGAACCATCGCCGAGCTCGAGGCGCTGGCCGCCGAGCACGACCTACCGATCAACGGCCTGCGCGCCCCCGTCACCGGAAAGTAGAGAACAACGATGTCCGAACTCTTCCCCGATTACGTCCCCGTCTGGGAGACCGACGAGCACCGCGAACTGCGCAAGCACGCGCGGGAGTTCTTCCGCAAGGAGGCCGCGCCCAACCGCGAGCGCTGGACCAAGCAGCACGCCGTCGACCGCGAGTTCTGGAACAAGGCCGGTGACGCGGGCCTGCTCGGGCTGGACCTGCCCGAGGAATTCGGCGGCGCGGCAGGCGATTTCGGCATGCAGTCGGTGGTGCAGGAAGAGCTGGTCTACGCGCACGACAACGGCTTCGGTTTCTCGGTGCACTCGCCGATCGTCTCGCACTACATCTACAAGTACGGCAACGACGAGCAGCGCGCGAAGTGGCTGCCGGGCATCATCAGCGGCGAGCTGGTGCTGGCCATCGCCATGACCGAGCCGGGCACCGGATCGGACCTGCAGTCGGTGCGCACCACCGCGATTCGCGAGGGCGACCACTACGTCGTCAACGGCTCGAAGACCTTCATCTCCAACGCGACCCACTGCGATCTGCTGGTGATCGTGGCCAAGACCGACCCGTCCAAGGGCGCGGCGGGCGTCTCGCTCATCGTGGCCGAGACCAAGGACCTGCCGGGCTTCGAGCGCGGCCGGGTGCTGGAGAAGATGGGCCAGCACGCACAGGACACCCGCGAGCTGTTCTTCTCCGACATGCGGGTGCCGGTCGCCAATCTCCTTGGTGAGCAAGAGGGTTTGGGCTTCTACCAGCTGATGGAGCAGCTGGCGCGGGAGCGGCTGATCATCGCCAGCCTGTGCTCGGCGCTGGCCGAGGCGGCCGTGCTCGAGGCGCTGCGCTACTCCAAGGAGCGCGAGGCGTTCGGCCGCCCGATCGGCAAGTTCCAGCACAACGCGTTCACCCTGGCCGAGGTCAAGACGGAGGCGCTGGCCATCAAGACCCTGGTGGACTACGCGATCAAGCAGTACATCGACGGCAAGAACGACCCGTCGACCGCGTCGATGGCCAAGCTGTTCGCGGCCGAGACCAGCGACAAGATCGTGGACCGCTGCCTGCAGCTCTTCGGCGGCTACGGCTACATGATGGAGTACCCGATCGCCAACATGTACACGGGTTCCCGGGTGAACCGCATCTACGGCGGCACCAGCGAGATCATGAAGGAAATCATCTCCCGCTCACTGTGATTCCGGTGGCGCGGATAGTCCGCGGTTGGCGTGTCCGGACCCCGATCGCCCGGCGGCGGCGGTTGTAGGTTCGGCTCATGCCGGACAAGCAGAACTCAACCGCGGCGTTGACCGCACCCGCGCACGATGTGGCCGCGGTGGTGGCCGAGATGCGCGATCGGGCCGAAATCACCGACGCCCTCTATCGTTTCGCGCTCGGACAGGATCGCAAGGACAAGGAGCTGTTCGCCTCGGCGTTCACCGTGGACGCCGAGCTGGACTTCCGGCCCGCCGCGGCGAAGTGGGGCGCGGCCCCGCCGGTGATGGCGGGCCGGGACGCGATCGTGGAGACCATCCTCGCGATGTTCACCGGGCGGGTGGACACCACCCATCAGGTCACCAACCCCCGTATCACGATCACCGGCGACACCGCGCACTTGACCGCCCTCGTCGAGGCCCAGCACCTGCTCATCGACGCGCCGGAAACCCGTGCCCTGCTGAAGAATCCGTACACCCTCGAGTTGCGCCGCGACGGCGACCGCTGGCTCATCCACCGGATGCGCATCGAGAACACCTGGTACACCGGCGATCCCACCGCCATCTTCGGCGGCTGAACCGGGCTACTGGCCGCCGGTCATCCCGCCGCCGCTGGGCTGGCCGCCGGTCATGCCGCCGCCGTCCGGCTGGCCGCCGGTCATGCCACCGCCGCTGGGCTGACCGCCGGTCATGCCGCCCCCGCCGGGCTGGCCGCCCGTCATCCCGCCGCCCTGACCCGGGATCTCAACCGTCGGGTTGCCGGGGAAGCCCGGGAATCCATTGCACGCGGACAGCGCGCCCACGCCGCTGACTCCGACGAGGACGGCGGCGGCCGTGCGTACGATCATCTTTCGCATTTCGAATCTCCTTCTCGTTCCGTATTTCCCGACCCGTGAACGCTATTCGGCCGCGGATTCAGGCTTGGATAGCCAGTTGTCAGAGAATGGTTAGAGAAATGCCGACCGCCGGTTTTCTTGCCGTTCCTTAACCGATCGCCGACCGTCGGCTAACCCGGCGGACGCGAGCCTGGATACATGAAATTCCTCCCCACGCGGACCCTGACCGGAATTGCCGGTATGGCCTTGGTCGCCAGCCTCACGGCGTGCAATCCGCTGCACAACACCCTCCCCGGCCTGCCCTCGCCGGAACGTAAACCCGCTACTCCGGAGTGGTTCTCCTGCGGCGTCGGCCCGTTCGGCCTGGCGGTGCAGGCGTACGGAATGAACGACGATCCGGCGGTGTGCGACCGGGCACGGGACGCCGCGTGGCGCTATGCCGATTATTCGGACCGATGGAGTTCGGGATATCAGGCAACGGTGGTGACCCGCACCGGAACCTGGGATTGCGGGCAGGTATCCGCCGATCCGGTGCCTTATCAGGAATGCACCCTGCGCGGCAGCCCCGTGGATATGCTGCGCCTACTGTCCTGAGTGATGTGTGTCCCATCATTTCGAGAAACTGGACGCTTGACCAACTTCTTGGGAGAATCGTTCGGGTTTGTTCTTCCGCTTTCCCTGAGAGGCGTTGGAGATGTCGAATGACGTGGTGCTCGTCGTTGACGATGATGCCCGGGTATTGGCCTCGGTAGCGCGCGGACTGCGCCTGTCCGGGTTCACCGTGGAGACCGCCAAGGACGGGGCCGCCGCGCTGCAGACGATGGCGATCTGCCCGCCCGCGGCCATGGTGCTGGACCTGAACATGCCGGGCCTCGACGGGGTACAGGTGGTGACCGCGCTGCGCTCGCTGGGCAATGACGTCCCGGTCTGCGTGCTCAGTGCCCGCTCCGAGGTGGGCGACCGGATCGGGGCCCTGACCGCCGGAGCCGACGACTACCTGACCAAGCCGTTCCATCTCGGCGAGCTGGTCGCGCGACTGCAGGCGCTGCTGCGCCGCAGTGGGGTGACCGCGGTGGCCGACCCGTGCGCCGAGGTCAGCGTCGGCGGGCTCACCGTGCAGACGGGTGCGCGCCGCGCCTACGCCAACGACGTCCTGCTCGATCTGACCAAACGCGAATTCGACCTGCTCGCCGCGCTGGCCGAGGTGCCCGGCCAGGTCTTCAAACGCACCGAATTGCTCAGCGGCGTCTGGGGATACACCTTCGAGACGCAGACCAAGGTGGTCGACGTCTTCGTCTCCTACCTGCGCGCCAAGATCGAGGCGACCGGTTGCGCGCGCGTCCTGCACACGGTGCGCGGGGTCGGCTACGTGCTGCGGACCGAAGCGTGAGGCGGCCGATCTCGCTGCGCACGCGGGTGGCGATCGCGAGCGCGTCGGTCACCATCGCGGTGATCGCGGCGATGGCGGCGGTGTTCGTGGTGGTGGTCCGCGCCGACACCGCACGACAGCTCGACAAGATCGCGGTGTCGCTGGAGACGACCTCCGGTGACGCTCCGGCGATCATCACGCCGGTGCCGGAATCGCTTGTCGACCAGGTCATTTCGCAGAAGACGCATCGCATTCTCGGGGTGGCCGTGGTCGCCGTCCTGCTCGCGCTGTGGCTGGGCTGGTGGGTCGCGCGCCGTGCGGTGCTGCCGCTGCGGCAGCTCACCGCCGCCACCCGCGATGTGGGTTCCAAACTGAGACTGGATGTTTCGCCGCGCGGTGGCACCACCGAGACCGCCGAGCTGACCGCCGCCATGAACGAGATGCTGGAGCGGATCGCGGAGGAACGGCGCACCACCGCCGACACCTTGGCCGCCGCCCGTGATTTCGCCGCCACCTCCGCGCACGAACTGCGCACCCCGCTGACCTCCATGCGCATGGACCTGGAAGTGCTGTGCTCGGTGCCGCTCCCGGAGCGACAGCGAACCGAGATCGTGCAGGACGTGCTCAATGCCCAGCGCATCGTTGAATCGACGCTGAGCGCGCTGGAGTCGCTGGCGCAGGGTGAGTTGATGACCGAATCCGATTGGGAGGAAGTCGATCTGGACGAGATGATCGATCAGGTCGCGGAGTCCGCCCACCGGACGCATCCGGGGACGAGCGTCGTCTCGCTGCTCACCGCGCCGCTGCACACCCGCGGCCTGGGCGCGGGCATCCGGCTGATCCTCGACAATGCCATCACCAACTCGGTCCGGCACGGCGGCGCGACCCACATCGAGATCGCCGCCCGGCCCACCGGCGACGGCATGATCACCCTGTCCTTGGACGACAACGGCACCGGGGTTCCGCCCGAGGACCGGGAGCGAGTCTTCCGTCGCTTCGTTCGCGGCACCACCGAAACCTCAGGCAGCGGTTTGGGATTGGCCCTGATCGCGCAGCAGGCCCGGCTCCACGACGGTGGCGTGCGGCTCGTCGACAGCCCGCTCGGGGGAGCCCGGCTCGAGGTCACCCTCGCCGCGCGGGCCGCCCTGGCACCGTCGAACGCCTAGCTGGGCACCGTCAAACGCTGAGCGGGAACCGTCAATCCCGTAGTGCGGTGAGGTCCGAGCGAGCGAGTGGCAGGGCCAGCGCGGCGATGGCCGCCCGGACCTTGTCGCCGGGGCGCAGACCCCACGCGGTGAAGAATCCGGTGAGGTCCGCGCCCGCCGCACGGCTGGCCGTGACCATGAGATAGTCCTTCCCGGTGGGGATCTCGGTGTCCGAGGGGTCCCGCCGACGGGCCAGCCGGTGCAGGGCGGGATAGAACTCGTCGCCGTACCCCAGCCGGAGCTGCTCGAACATGACCAGCATGGTGAAGACGCCCGCGTGCTCGATCGGCCGGTTGTCGGTATCGAGCGCGTCGTAGTCGCGCACCTCGTCGGGTAGGGCGAGAAACTCTGCGGCCGTGTCGAATTCGGAGTCCGCGGTCAACCGGCTCGGCTCGCCGAAGTG
>NZ_JBSGBY010000239.1:0-11724 GCF_053601505.1 Nocardia sp. NPDC004722 | reverse complement strand
AGTGCGGCCGAGATCGACGGTGCCGTTCTCGAACTCGCGGCCACACCGTTCGATGTCACCCGTGAGGTGCCCATCCGGGTGCGGCTGCTCGAGATCACCGATCCGGCGCCGGAGCCCCGGTTCGTACTGGCGGTGGTCGCACACCACATCGCCGCCGACGCCTCGTCGATGGGGCCGTTGGTGCGCGACATCATGACCGCGTACACGGCCCGGGTGGCCGGTGCGGAACCCGCGTGGACGCCTTTGCGGGTGCAGTACGCGGATTACGCGTTGTGGCAGCGGGAGGTGCTGGGTTCCGAGTCCGATCCGGAATCGATTGCGGCTCAGCAGCTGGCGTTCTGGCGTCGTGAATTGGCCGGGCTGCCCGACCTGCTGGAGCTTCCAGTCGATCGGCCCCGCCCAGCGGTGGCGTCCGCGCTCGGCTCCCGCGTGTGGGTGCGCATCGATCCGGAGATCCATGCGGGCGTGGTGCGGCTGGCCCGTGAGCATCAGGCGACGGTGTTCATGGTGGTGCACGCGGCCTTCGCCGCCCTGCTGGCCCGGCTGTCCGGCACGGAGGACATCGCCATCGGCACGCCCGTCGCGGGCCGCGGTGAGCGCGAACTCGACGATCTCATCGGCATGTTCGTCAATACGGTGGTCTTCCGGACCCGGGTGGACGGCGGCGAATCGTTCGCCGAGCTGCTGGCGCGGCAGCGCGAGACCGACCTGCGGGCGTTCTCGCACAGCGACATTCCCTTCGAACGCCTCGTGGAGGCGCTCGACCCGGTCCGCAGCACGGCCCATCACCCGCTGTTCCAGGTCGGCCTCTCCTTCCAGAACATGGCCCGTGCCGCGCTGGAGCTGCCCGGTCTCACCATCGCGCCGGTCGAGTCGGATATGGCTGTGTCGCAGTTCGACCTGCACCTGATCGTCTCCGACGGATACGACGAGCACGGTGCCCCCGCCGGAATCGGCGGCTACCTCACCTACGCGACCGAGCTGTTCGACGCCGCGACGGTCGAACGGTTCGTGGACCGGTTGAACCGCCTGCTCGCCGCCGTCGTCGAGGATCCGGCAACACGAGTCGGTGAGATCGACCTACTGACCCCCGCCGAGCGGACGGAGATCCTGGCGGCGCGCAATACGACCGCCCACCAGGTGGATTCGGCCGCCACGCTGGCCTCGATGCTGGACGCGACGATCGCGGCCGCGCCGCACGACATCGCGCTGGTCGGGCCGGATGGCGAGACGGTGACGTATGCCGAGCTGGGTACACGGGTGAACCGCCTGGCGCGGGAGCTCATTTCGCGCGGAATCGGTGCGGAAGACCGGGTGGCACTGGCCATCCGCCGCTCGGTTGACCTGGTCGTCGCCATGTACGCGGTCTCGGTCGCCGGTGCGGCCTACGTGCCGGTGGAACTGGACCAGCCCGCCGAGCGAGTGGGCTACATCCTGGACACCGCGTCGCCCGCGTGCGTATTGACGACCTCGCGCGACGGTTTCGAGCTGCTCGATACCAAGGACGTGCGGGCGGGCGTGTCGGGCGCAGTGCTGCGTATCGATGAGCTGGAGCTGTCCGGCTACTCGGGCGAGCCGATCACGGCCGCCGAGCGGGTACGGGAGCTGACCGCCGCGAACACCGCGTATGTTATCTTCACCTCCGGTTCGACGGGTCGGCCGAAGGGTGTGGCGTTGCCGCACAGCGCTATCGCCAACCAGTTGCAGTGGAAGACTGCTGAATTCGGGTTGGGTGCGGATGATGCGGTGCTGCTCAAGACGGCCGCGACCTTCGACTTGTCGGTGTGGGAGTTCTGGTCGGCTGCTGTGTCGGGTGGTCGTCTGGTGATCGCGTCGGCTGATGGGCATCGCGATCCGGCGTACCTGAACGAGTTGATGGTTCGGGAGCGGGTGACCATGTTGCATGTGGTGCCGTCGATGTTGGATTCGCTGCTCACCGAAGCCGGAGGGACGCTGAACGATTCGTTGCGGCGTGTGCTGGCGATCGGTGAGGCGTTGCCCGCCTCGGTGGCGCAGCGGTTCCGTAGCGGGAACCGGAACGCTGAACTGTTCAACCTCTATGGTCCGACCGAGGCTGCGGTGTCGATCACCTCGCATTTGGTCACTGATGCTGATGCCGGTGCGGTGTCGATTGGTGTGCCGGAGTGGAATTCGCAGGTCTACGTGCTCGATGCGCGTCTGAATCCGGTGCCCGATGGTGTGTCCGGTGAGCTGTACTTGGCTGGTGCGCAGTTGGCGCGTGGTTACTTCGCGCGTCCGGATCTGACCGCGGATCGTTTCGTGGCCAATCCGTTCGCGGTTGGTGAGCGGATGTACCGCACCGGTGACCTCGTCGCCTGGAACGACGGTGAACTGGATTACCGGGGTCGTACGGATTTCCAGGTGAAGATCCGTGGTTTCCGGATCGAGTTGGGTGAGATCGAGGCGGCGTTGTTGGCGTTGCCGGAGATCGCGCAGACCGCGGTGATCGCCAAGCAGGATGCCCGCACGGGTGACCGCCTGGTCGCCTACCTCGTGCCGTCCGGCTCGGGTGTGGATGTGCCGCTGGTGAAGTCGGCGTTGAGCTCGGCGCTGCCGTCGTACATGGTGCCGTCGGCGTTCGTGGTCCTCGAATCCCTGCCGCTCAATACCAACGGCAAGCTGGACCGGAAAGCCCTGCCGGATCCCGAGTTCGAGGCCACCGCCTTCCGCCTGCCGTCGACGCCGGTCGAGGAGATCGTGGCGGGCGTCTTCGCCGAGGTTCTCGGCATCGAGCGGGTCGGCGCGGATGACGACTTCTTCGCCCTCGGCGGCAACTCGCTGGTGGCGACGCGGGTCGCGGCCCGGCTGGGCGCGGCCCTGGATACCCGGATCCCGGTGCGGCTGCTGTTCGAAGCGCCGACCGTGGCCGCTCTCGCGACCAAGGCCGAGCAGCGCGCGGGCCAAGGGCGGCGGGCGCTGGTTGCCGGTGCGCGCCCAGAACGCATTCCGCTGTCGCTGGCGCAGCAGCGCATGTGGTTCCTCAACCAGTTCGATCCGGCCTCGGCGGGCTACAACATCCCGATCGCGGTCCGGCTCTCCGGCGCTCTGGACGTGGCGGCGCTGCAAGAGGCCGTCGCCGATCTGATCGAGCGTCACGAGATCCTGCGGACGATCTACCCGCAGCACGACGGCGACCCGGCGCAGCTGATCCTGCCTGTGGGCCAGGGTGTTCCGGATCTGTCTCCGATTTCGATCGACGCGGATTCCCTGCTGGACCGGATCGCCGAGTTCCTCGGGGCGGGATTCGATGTGACCGCCGAGGTGCCGTTGCGCGCCAGGCTGTTCCAGCTCGACGACGACGAGTACGTTCTGGCGTTCGTCGTGCATCACATCAGCGCCGACGGCTGGTCGCTGGGGCCGCTCACGCGAGACGTGATGAGCGCCTACGCCGCTCGCGTGGCGGGTGTCGCACCCGGCTGGTCGCCGCTGCCCGCGCAGTACGCCGACTTCAGTATCTGGCAGCGTGCGGTACTGGGCCGCGCCGACGATCCCGCGAGCCTGCTCGCCACCCAGTCCGAGTACTGGCGTGCCGAATTGGCGGAGCTGCCCGACGAACTCACCCTGCCCGCCGATCGGCCGCGCCCGGCCGTGCAGTCCGGTGCGGGCGGCCGGGTACGGTTCCACCTCGACGGGGAAATCACCAGGGCGGCACGCGAATTCGCGCGCGCCCAACAGGCCACCCTGTTCATGGTGGTGCACGCGGCCTTCGCGGTGCTGCTGGCCCGGCTGTCGGGGACCGGCGATATCGCGATCGGCACCCCGGTGGCGGGTCGCGGCGAGGCCGAATTGGACGACGCCATCGGCATGTTCGTCAATACGCTGGTGCTGCGCACGCCCGTGCGCGGCGCGGACAGCTTCGCCGAACTGCTGGCGCGGACCAGGGAGACCGATCTGCGGGCCTTCGCGCACGCGGAACTGCCCTTCGAACGCCTGGTGGAGGTGCTCAATCCGCCGCGCTCGACCGCACGGCATCCGATCTTCCAGGTCATGCTGTCGTTCCGGAACCTGCCCGCGGGCAGCTTCGCGCTGCCGGAACTGCGGGTCGAGGTGATCGACTCGGACTTCGCCACCGAGCAGTTCGACCTGTCGCTGACCCTCAGCGATCTCGGCGACGCGGGCCTGCACGCCGAATTCTCCTATGCGCGTGACTTGTTCGACGAGGCGACGATCCTCGGCTTCGCCGACCGCTTCCACGGCGTACTGGACGCGGCGCTGGTCTGGCCGCACGCCCCCGTCGGCGATCTCCCGCTGCTCGACGACACCGAATATCGCCAGGCCGTCACGGCGCGGCCCGCCGTGGTGACCGGGGAACTGCTGCCGGACCTGCTGGATCGCGGTGTCCGCCCGGGATTGCGCCGGGTGGCACTGCAATTCGGTGACCGCACGGTCTCCTACGGCGAGCTCGACGATTACGCCGCGCGCCTCGCCCGGGTGCTCATCGACCGCGGCGCCGCACCCGACACGCTGGTGGCCATCGCCCTGCCGCGCTCGCTGTGGAGCGTCCTGGCGATCTGGGCGGTGGCCCGCACCGGGGCCGCCTTCGTCCCCATCGACCCCACGTATCCGCCGGAACGGGTGCGGTACATGCTCGACGACGCCGCGATCACGCTGGGCGTCACCGTGTCCGCGCACGCCACCGCGCTGCCGGAGCTGGACTGGCTGGTGCTGGACGAACCCGGCGTCGAGGCGCGCTGCGCCGCCGTCTCGGGGGAACCGGTGACCGCCGCGGAGCGCCTGCGCCCGCTGCGCCCGGACCATCTGGCGTACGTCATCTACACCTCCGGTTCCACGGGCCTGCCCAAGGGCGTCGCCGTCACCCATGCCGGTCTGAGCACCTTGATCGATTACGACCTCGAGTTGTACGGCCTGAACTCCGACCACCGGATGCTGCACATCTGCTCGCCCAGTTTCGATCAGTCGATCGAGGAATGGCTGACGGCCTTCGCCGCGGGCGCGACCCTGGTCATCGCGCCTCCCGACATCGTCGGCGGCACGGAACTGCACGAGCTGCTGCGCCGGCAGCGGATCACTCACCTGATCATCACCCCGGCACAGCTCGGCACCGTCGACCCGACGGGCCTCGACGAGCTGGAACTCGTAGCCACCGGCGGCGAGGCCACCACGGCCGAACTCATCGCCGCCTGGCAGCCGGGCCGCCGATACCTGAACGGGTACGGCCCGACCGAGGCGACCATCGCCGCCACCTACGCGACCATGCGTGCGGGGCAGCCGATTTCGATCGGCGCCCCGCTGCCCGGCTTCGCGGTCTACGTGCTGGATACCCGGTTGAATCCGGTGCCGCCCGGCGTGGCGGGCGAACTGTATCTGGCCGGGCGGGCGCTGGCTCGCGGATACCACGGCCGGGCCGCGCTGTCGGCCGAGCGGTTCGTGGCGAACCCGTTCGCCGCGGGGACGCGGATGTATCGGACCGGAGATCTGGTGCGGTGGACGCCCGGCCGGTCGGGGCCGGAGCTCGCGTATGTCGGCCGTTCGGACTTCCAGGTCAAGGTGCGGGGCTTCCGCATCGAGCTGGGCGAGATCGACGCGGTACTGGCCGCACACGAATCCGTGGAGTTCGCGGTCACCGTCGGGCATCGGACACCGGCTGGGGCCACTATTCTCGCCGCCTACGTGCTGCCCGCCCCGGGCTGCGAGATCGACGGTGCGGTGCTGAGTGAGCATGTCGCGCAACGGCTTCCGGATTACATGGTGCCGACGGCGATCACGGTTCTCGACGCCGTCCCGCTGACGCCGGTCGGCAAGCTGGATCGTCGGGCGCTGCCGGAACCGGTGCTGACGAATCGTGAATTCCAGGCGCCGCGCACGCCCGTGGAGCAAGCGGTCGCCGAGGTGCTCGCGGGTGTGCTCGGCCTGGAACGGGTAGGCATCCGCGACAACTTCTTCGCGCTCGGCGGCAACTCGCTGCTGGCGACCCAGGTGGTCGCGCGGCTCGGCGCCGCCCTCGCGACCCGGATTCCCGTCCGCGTGTTGTTCGAGGCGCCCACCGTGGCCGAGTTGGCCGTCGCGGTCGAGCGGGACGCGGGCACCGGCGGACGGCCCGTCCTGACCGCGCGACCGCGCCCGGAGCGTATTGCGCTGTCGCTGGCGCAGCAGCGCATGTGGTTCCTCAACCAGTTCGACACCACCTCGGCGGCCTACAACATCCCGGCGGCCGTGCGCTTGACCGGTGAGCTGAATGTGGTTGCGCTGCAACAGGCCGTGGCCGACACCATCGAGCGACACGAATCGCTGCGCACCGTCTTCCCCCAGGTGGACGGTGAGGCGCGCCAGGTGATCCGGCCCGCCGCACAGGTGGTGCCCGATCTCACCCCGGTCGCGGTGGCGGCCGACGCGTTGCCGGAGCGCATCGCCGCGATTCTGTCTGCCGGATTCGATGTGGCACACGAGGTTCCGTTGCGGGCCGAGCTGTTGCGGGTCGACGCGGCCGAGCACGTGCTGGTGTTCGCGGTCCACCACATCAGTGCCGACGGCTGGTCGATGGGCCCGTTCACGCGGGACCTCATGCTGGCCTACGTGGCGCGCGCCGACGGGCAGGTCCCGGCGTGGCTGCCGCTGCCGGTGCAGTACCCGGATTACACGCTGTGGCAGCGTGAAGTGCTGGGCTCCGAGGACGATCCGGACAGCCTGATCGCGGCGCAGACCGCGTACTGGCGCAAGACCCTCGCGGGACTGCCGGACGAACTGAACCTGCCCGCCGACCGCCCGCGCCCGCCGGTGGCCTCGCTGCGTGGCGGGTCCGTCGGATTCGAGATCGACGCGGAGCTGAACAGCAGTCTGCAAACCCTTGCGCAAGACCGCAATACGACGCGGTTCATGGTCATGCACACCGCGCTCGCGATCTTCCTGGCCCGGTTGTCCGGTACCGGTGACATCGCGATCGGCACTCCGGTCGCGGGGCGTGGCGAGGCCGAACTCGACGATGTCATCGGCATGTTCGTCAACACCCTCGTGCTGCGCACGTGCATCGCCGGGCAGCGGACGTTCGAGGAACTGCTGGCCGAGGTCCGCGAGGCCGACCTGGCCGCCTTCGCGCACGCCGACCTGCCCTTCGAACGGCTGGTGGAGCTGCTCAATCCGGAGCGCTCCACCGCGCGCAACCCACTTTTCCAGGTGATGCTGGCCTTCCAGAATCTGCCGGACGCGAGCCTGGAGCTGCCCGGATTGCGGGTCGCCGCGGTCGATTTCGAGACCTCGACCTCCCAGGTGGATCTGCAGCTTGTCATCGCGGATGCCGGTGACGGCGGCGCGCACGGGGCGTTCGCGTTCGCGCGCGACCTGTTCGACGACCACACCGTCGAGGTATTCGCCGCGCGGTTCGTCCGCCTGCTGCGCGCGATCGTGGAGCGACCCGGTGCCGCCGTCGGTGATCTGCCGCTGCTGGCGGCGGACGAATCGCGGTCGCTCACACAGGTGTGTGGTCACGCGGTCACGGATGCCGCCCTGCTGCCGGAATTGTTGACTCGCGGCGTCACCTTCGGCCGCGACCTGGTCGCCGTCCGTGACCGTGGTCGCTCGGTCACCTACGGCGAGCTCGACGACTACTCCTCGCAGTTGGCGCGGGTGCTCATCGAGTCCGGCGTGGGCCCGGAAACCCTGGTCGCCGTGGCCTTCCCGCGTTCGCTGGAGATGATCGCGGCCGTGCTGGCCGTCGCCAAGGCCGGTGGCGCGTACCTGCCGGTCGACCCGAACTATCCGTCGGATCGGGTGCGGCACATGGTCACCGACTCCGGGGCGCTCCTCGGCCTCACCGGCGCGGGGCTCGCGACCGGGCTGCCCGGCGATATCGACTGGCTGTTTCTGGACGACGCCGCACTCGAACGCCAGTGCCGGGCCGCGTCACCGGACCCGGTGACCGACGCCGACCGCCTCGCCCCGATCCGCGCGGACCATCCGGCCTACGTCATCTACACCTCGGGCTCCACCGGAATGCCCAAGGGCGTCATGGTGACCCATCGAGGTCTCGGCGCACTGCGCGAATCCGCGGCCGACGCCTGCGCACTGCGACCCGGCGACCGGTTCCTGCACCTGTGCTCACCCAGCTTCGATCCCTCACTGCTGGAATGGATCTGGACCTTCTCCAGCGGCGCGACGCTGGTCGTGGTGCCGCCGGAGATCCTGGGCGGGGCCGAACTCGGGGAGCTGCTGCGCCGCGAGGACGTCACCCACGCGATCTTCACCCCGGGCGTGCTCGGCACCGTGGACCCGGCCCGGCAGCCGCAATTGCGGATGGTGCTGGTCGGGGGTGACGTGACCGCACCGGAGCTGGCGGCCAAGTGGGTCGGTCCGGATCGGCTGTACCACAACGCGTACGGCCCGACCGAGGCCAGCATCATGGCCACCCGCGCACGGCTGGAACCGGGCGGGCGGGTCACCATCGGTACGCCGGTGCACGGCACGTCGGTGCTGGTGCTGGATTCCCGGTTGCACCCGGTGCCGGTGGGCGTCGCCGGTGAGCTGTACCTCGGCGGCCCCGGTCTCGCGCGCGGATACCGCCGTCGGGCGGGGCTGTCGGCGGGGCGGTTCGTCGCGAACCCTTGGGGCGAGCCGGGTTCCCGGCTGTACCGCACCGGCGATGTGGTGCGCTGGACCCCGGACGGCCGGATCGAGTACGTCGGCCGCTCCGACTTCCAGGTGAAGATCCGCGGCTTCCGCATCGAACTCGGCGAGATCGACGCGGCCCTCGCCGCCCGGGACGAGGTCGATCACGCGGTGACCCTCGGCCGGGACACCGCCTCGGGGGAGACCGTGCTCGTCTCCTATGTGGTCGCCGCCGCGGGCCACACGATCGAGACCGATCGGCTGACGGCGGCGATCGCCGCGCGCCTGCCCTCCTATATGGTGCCCACCGCCCTCGTCGTGCTGGACGCGCTGCCGCTCACGCCGGTCGGCAAACTCGATCGCGCGGCGCTGCCGGAGCCCGAACTGCGGCCCCGCGCCTACCGTGCACCGGCCACCCCGTCGGAAACCGCTGTGGCCGCGGCCTTCTCGCAGGTGCTGGGAATGGAGCGGATCGGCGCCGAGGACGACTTCTTCGCCGTCGGCGGCACCTCACTGCTGGCGACCCGGGTGGTGAGCCTGCTGCGGGAGGACACCGGCACCCGGCTGACCGTCGCCGACTTCTTCGGCGACGCCACCGTCGCCGGACTCGCCCGCCGCATGGACGCGCTCGGCGCGGAGGCCGACGCGGATCTGACCCGGGCGCTCGGGGTCGTCCTGCCGCTCCGGCCCACCGGCGCGGCCCGGCCGCTGTTCTGCGTTCATCCGCTGGCCGGATTGGCCTGGTGCTATGCGGGTTTGAGCCGGGTGCTGCCCGCCGACGTGCCGATCTACGGGTTGCAGACGCCCGCGCTGACCGAACCGGACTTCGCCCCGGCCACGCTGGCCGCGATCGCGCAGCGCTACGTCGCCGAACTACGGGCCGTGCAGCCCGCCGGGCCCTACCGGCTGCTGGGCTGGTCGCTGGGCGGCAAACTCGCCCACCACATGGCGACACTGCTGCAGCGGCAAGGGGATTCGGTGGAGCTGCTCGCCATCCTCGACGGCTACCCACTGGACGATCTGGACGAATTCCGGGACACGCTCGGCGAGAGCTTCGCGGGACTCGGGGTCGCGTCGGCCGTCTTCGAGGGCGCGGATCGGCTGGAGTTGAGCGACGCGGCACTCGACGCCGTGCAGACCGCCCTGGCCTCGGAGTTCGCCGAGGCGCCCCGGGATCTGGTGCGCCGCACGGCCGCCGGGGCCGTGCGCACGGTCGCGCTCGAGCGTGACTTCCGGCCCGACGTCTACCGCGGCACGCTGCTGTTCTTCGGAACCGCCGATCCCGCCCACGCGGCGGCGGGACGAACGGCGGCCGAGTGGGCGCCCTTCGTGCACGGCGAGATCGCGGACCATCTGCTTCCGGTCACCCACGACCGCATGACGGACCCGGACGCGTTCGCCCGGATCGGCGGCGTGCTCACCGACGCGCTGCGGAGAATGAACGACTCGGAGCGAGGGCTCGAAATGATAGCGCCCGATTCGGGACGTGCGGGTATCACAATGCGCCACATCATGCTCGACGTGGCAGATGACACCCCGCCGGTCCGCGTGCACTCGACCGTGCGTGAATTGATGGATCGTCATCCAGGTGTTCGCGTCCGTTTACATTTCGCCGGCCACGACGTCGTTTACAAGATCGAGGAAAACCCCGAATAGGTACACGTATAGGTCAACGTATGTCGTTGCGTTTCATGTGGAATCGGCAACCCATGTGCGTTGGATCACGGCGCTGGTTCCGTCGTGGGATGAATATCGAGCTAGCCGTGGGTGTATTTTGTCCCATTTGAGCTGGTTATGCCTGTTCACCAGGCGGATCCCGTCGAGGGCGACCGATTCTGGCACGGAATAGCTGACCTATTGGCACAAATAGCAACTTGTCAGTAAGCGGCCGGACGACAAATATTGATGCGATTGAAAAGCCGCGTGCGAGGGCGGTTGGAAACACCGGGGAGAGTTTCATGGTTCGGGTCGGGGGAGAAGTCGTCGGCAATCCCGATGGGGGCGGTCGTACGACACGCCCGAAGCGCACGCGTCCGGCGGGGACGCGCGGAAAACGCATACCCACCCTGCCGCAATTGTTGGCGGCGGCAGTGGAATCCGATCCGCATGCCCTCGCGCTCGTGCTGGCCGACGAGACGGCCACCGTCGCGAGCGTGACCTACGCCGAACTCGACGAACGGTCGACGCGGCTGGCCCGGCTGCTCATCGAGCGCGGCATCGGCCCCGGGGATCTGGTCGCGGTGGGTATCCCGCGCTCGATCGAGTCCATGCTGGCGGTCTGGGCCATCGCCAAGACCGGCGCCGGGTTCGTGCCGGTGGATCCGAAGTATCCGGCCGATCGCGTCGCGCACATGGTGACCGATTCCGGTGCGGCACTGGGTATCACGGTCGCCGCGGTGCGCGCCGAGCTGCCTGGGGTGGCGCAGTGGCTGGTGATCGACGGCGACGAGGCGCGGGCCTCGCTGGCGGCCGCGTCGGCCGAGCAGATCATCAACGCCGACCGGGTGCGGCCGCTGAGCGCGCAGCACCCGGCGTATGTCATCTACACCTCCGGGTCGACCGGCCTGCCCAAGGGCGTCGTGGTGACGCACGGCAATGCCGGCGTCTACTGCGCGGTGCAGCGTGAGCTGCTCGGCGCGACCTCGGAATCGCGTGTCCTGCATGTCATCTCGCCGTCGTTCGACGTGTCGGTGGGCGAGCTGCTGTTGGCGGTCGGTGCCGCCGCGACCCTGGTGATCGCAGCGCCGACCGTGTTCGGCGGTCCGGAGCTGGCGGCATTGCTGCGGCGTGAGCGCGTGACGCACATGATGATCACCCCGGCGGCGCTGTCCTCGGTGGATCCGAGCGGACTCGACGCGCTTTCCGTGGTGGTCGTCGCGGGTGAGGCCTGCCCGCCGGAGTTGGTGCGACGCTGGGCCGTTCCGCTGGCCGAGGGCCGGACACGTCGCTTCGTGAACGGTTACGGACCGACCGAGGCCACGATCCTCGCCAATACCGCCGACCTGAGGCCGGATCTCCCGGTGACCATCGGCGGGCCGCTGCGCACCGTCACCGAATACGTGCTCGACGAACGCCTCATGCCGAATCTCGCCGGGGTGGCGGGCGAACTGTATCTGGCCGGTGACCAGCTGGCCCAGGGCTATC
>NZ_JBSGBY010000238.1:0-11728 GCF_053601505.1 Nocardia sp. NPDC004722 | reverse complement strand
GGATTCCCTCGCGCCGGCGCGGATTCCCGGCGCAGCGCGTGGACGGTCTCGTCCACCGCGGATTCCAGCAGCGCGGCATAACCGTCGAGATCCGCCAGCACCTCCAGGTCGGCGTGCACCGAGAGCGTGACGGTGTCGCCTAGGCCGTGCACTCCGTGGGTCAGGTGCATGACCGTGCCGAGCGCCGGGAACCCGGCGGTGAAACGCACTGCGCCACCGCCGAATTCGAGGTCCGCCGCGCCCCGGTCCACGCTGGATACCACGATGTGGCCCGAAACCCGTTCGGGGAGTGTGCCGAGGGGGGCGTGCGCCACGTCCCGGTGCAGTAGCGGGGCCGGGAGCACCGCGGTCACGGCGTCCTGCGCGTGCTGCAGCGGATGGGCGGCGCGCTCGCGGCGGGCGGCCAGGTCGGCGGCGATGCGGTCGGCACGCTGTGGAAGCGGTACGGCCACGGCCAGATCCACCGACAGGTCGCGGTACCCGTTGCGGGCCGGGCCGTCCGCCGCCATCGGTACCTGGGCACGCAGTTGCGGCGGTGGCTCGCCGCGGTCGCGCAGGTAGCGCTCGAGCGCCAGCGAGACGGCGGTGAGCGCCACCACCGTCACAGAGCGGCCCGGAACCCGCAGCCGATTCCGGTCGCACACCAGCATTCGCACGCCATGCGTCCGGGGTGTCGAGCCGCCGCCGTTCAGGAGGTTCGGTTCGACGTCGGAGGCGGGCGGCGGGAGCTGCCCGGCGGCCGTGAGCTCGGCCAGCCGACACTGGGCTGCGGCGGCGCGCAGACCGCGAACAACGGTGCGTGCCATACCGATTGGGATGCCGGGTATGGCGCAGATAGCGGCGAGAGCGCTCATTGCCGTTCCCCGGACGGACTCCGGCGCGAGAGCGTAGGCGACCCGCGACAATGGCCCCTCCCCGCGTGCTGCCGGAAATTCGCTGCGCCCGAACAACGCCCGGGCGATGGCGGCGGCGCGGCGGCCGTCGGCCAGGGCGTGGGATAGCTGGAGCACCACTACCAGCGCGGACTCACCGGTAGCGAATCCCGGGACTTCCCGGACATTTCGGAAGACATGCAGCCGCCAGGCGCGTTCGTTCGCACGCAAACCCGTGCCGAGCAGCGCACCGATGTCGGCCGTGACATTCGCCCACGTCGCCGACCGGTGTGGATGATCGACGAACTGGTCATTCGTGAATTCGCAAGGCGCCCAAATCGGATACGCAATGTTTGCAGGAGTGTCCAGCACGTGTACCAGCAAATCCGGAATATGCGCGACCCGGTTCGCCACCGCCGTTCGCAGCCGCTCCGCGTCGCATCCGGTGTCCGCGAAGCAGTAGAGCAGGAACAGATCATTGCGGGTGCGCGCGGACAGCCAGTACATGGTCGCGTCGCGGGCAGCCAGGGAATTCACTCGACGACCCTAGCGAAACGCCCTACGACGCACCGCCACTGGGTGCTACCGTTTGTAGTAGAAGCCTAATCACTGTCCCGGGGGCGGGGTGACCGCAATGGCAACCACGGCACATCGATCCAAGACCGCCGTTCGACTGGCGGCGCAAGCCAATGAGGCGGATGAGCGGTACCGGGGTGCCGCATTCCTGAAAAGATCCATCAACAAGGTCTTTCCGACCCACTGGTCGTTCCTGCTCGGCGAAATAGCGCTCTACAGCTTCATCATTCTGCTGCTCTCCGGCGTCTATTTGACCTTGTATTTCGATCCGTCCATGCAGGACGTGACCTACAGCGGGTCCTACCAGCCGTTGCGCGGGGTCACCATGTCCCGCGCCTACGAGACCGCGCTGAACATCTCCTTCGACGTTCGCGGCGGATTGTTCGTGCGGCAGGTACATCATTGGGCCGCACTGCTTTTCACCGCTTCCATGATCATCCACATGTGCCGGGTGTTCTTCACCGGCGCGTTCCGCAAGCCGCGCGAGGCCAACTGGGTGATCGGCGCGCTGCTGTTCATCATGGCCATGTTCGAGGGTTTCTTCGGCTACTCGCTGCCCGACGACCTGCTGTCGGGCACCGGCCTGCGCGCCGCCTTCGCCGGTATCACGCTGGGCAGCCCCGTCATCGGCACCTGGCTGCACTGGCTCATGTTCGGCGGCGACTTCCCCGGCACCATCATCATTCCGCGCCTCTACATCGCGCACGTGCTGCTGCTGCCCGGAATCATGCTGGCGCTCATCGGTGTTCACATCGCGCTGGTCTGGTATCAGAAGCACACCCAGTACCCCGGTCCGGGCCGGTCGGAGAAGAATGTGGTCGGCACCCGCATCGTGCCGGTGTTCTCGCTGGACCAGGGCGCGTACTTCGCCTTCACCCTCGGCGTGCTGGCGATCATGGGCGGGCTGCTGCAGATCAATCCGATCTGGAACCTGGGGCCCTACAACCCCTCTCAGGTCTCCGCGGGCACCCAGCCCGACTTCTACATGATGTGGACCGACGGGTTCCTGCGCCTGTTCCCGGCCTGGGAGATGTACCCGTTCGGGCATACCGTGCCCGGGGCGTTCTCGGTGGCGCTGTTCATGCCGCTGATCTTCACGCTGATCATCGCGTACCCGTGGATCGAGAAGCGGCTCACCGGCGATCGCGCCCGGCACAATCTGCTGCAGCGGCCGCGGGACGTGCCGGTGCGCACCGCGATCGGTGCCATGTCGCTGAGCTTCTACCTGATTCTCACGCTGGCCTGCGTCAACGACATCATCGCCTTCAAGTTCGACATCTCCCTCAATGCCACCACCTGGGCCTTCCGCATCGGGCTGCTCACCATCCCGCCGCTGGCCTACACCGTCGCCTACCGGCTGTGCCTGGGCTTGCAGCGCAGCGACCGCTCGATTCTCGAGCACGGCATCGAAACCGGTGTGGTGCGGCGACTTCCGCACGGGGAGTACATCGAGGTGCATCAGCCGCTCGGTCCGATCGACGAGCACGGCCATCCGGTCCCCCTCGAATACCAGGGCGCGAAGGTCCCCCGGAAGATGAACGAACTGGGCATCGCCGGACGGCCGGGCACCGGCGCGTTCTTCCGGGCGGACCCCGCGCAGGAGCAGGAGGCCAACGTCGCCAACGACCGCGAGGCCGAACACGCCCAGCTGGCAGTACTGAGGCGGGCGCAGGAGGGCGCGGCGGGGAACGGGCACCGGCCGGACTGACGACCCGGCACAGAGCTGACCACCCGGCACAGAGCGAAGCCCCGAGTCTCCGGGACTCGGGGCTTCAATTTTCTCCCGGTCGAGACTGGCCAGGTTGGGGCTGACCAGAGCGGGGGTCAAGCGCGGGGGTGCGGTCAGGCCCGCTTGAACTCTCCGTCGGACACGCCGGCTACGAAGGCGTCCCACTCACCGGGGGTGAAGGCCAGGATCGGCCCGCGGCCGGATTCCTTGCTGTCGCGGACAGCCACATTGCCGTCACCGAGAAAAGCAACCTCAACGCAGTTGCCGTTGGGGCCGCTGTGTTTGCTCTTGCGCCATACGGCGCCTGTGTAATCCACCTTCACGGTACTAGCTCCTTAGTTGCGTCAGGCTCGAGATCTTGCTGGCATCGATCTTGGTGACCTCGGGATCCCTCGAAAATGGCGAACCCCTGGTGCGCCACAGGCCGCACGCAAACGCTCCGTACAACCAGTTCTCTGCACTTCGCGATGGGAATGCACCCCCGATGGCCGTTCCCGCGCTAAACACTAGCAGGGTTCGTCATAAGGAGATCGCATTCTTTCGTTTTCAATCAGCAAATTTATGGCAAGGTTAGCCAGCTAATTATTTGCGCCAAATTAGCCGCAATTTGAGGCTTTTCAATTTCAGAAGTCCGAATTCCGTTATCTCGACATTCGCGCATCGACCGGCAAACTCTGCGTCGGCCGAGACTCCCGCCATGGGGAATCATGGGGGACATGCCCGAGCAGCCACCGGAGGAAACCGGACGAGACCGCGACGAGAACGGACGTGCCCGGAATGCCCGGCCTCGTG
Organism: Nocardia sp. NPDC004722; assembly: GCF_053601505.1. Lineage (NCBI taxonomy): Bacteria > Bacillati > Actinomycetota > Actinomycetes > Mycobacteriales > Nocardiaceae > Nocardia > Nocardia sp. NPDC004722. The sequence continues at coordinate 7,759 of NZ_JBSGBY010000238.1, read as the reverse complement.
ACCGTTTTGGGCGACCCCTCCCGTTCGGCACTCCGGGTGTTCCCCGCATACCCGACGATCTCGACCTGCCGCCCGCGGAGACCCTCGACTACGCCCAACGCCTGCTCGATGTCGGCCTCGCTTTCAACGCGCACGAGGTACTCGAGGCCGCCTGGAAGAACGGTCCGTTCGCGGAGAAGTCGCTGTGGCAGGCCCTCGCGCAGTTTGCCGTTGGACTCACCCACATTCAACGGGGAAATCCGAAGGGGGCGCGCACCCTGCTCGAACGCGCGACGCAGCGTCTTTCGGCCTATGGCCCGACGCCCTATGGCATCGACTCCGCCGGGCTGATAGCCCGCGCCGAGGGCCTGCTCACCATGCTTGACCAGGGAGAACCCGTCTCCGAGAACGATCTTCGGCCGCGACTCACAATCGTGCACTGAATTCGCAACTCCACTATCCACCCACACTCGCTGTGCGCGCCCGCAAGAATGCGAAGGACCGGGAGCACTGCGAAGCGTGCGAACTACCATCGACAAACGTGCCCGCCGAACCCGCCACAGCAAAGGCCGAACCCACCCCGGCAAAGGCCGGATCCGGCCGCTTCGCGCCCAGCCCGTCGGGCGACCTGCATCTGGGCAATCTGCGTACCGGGCTGCTGGCGTGGCTGTTCGCCCGCTCGACCGGGCGCGGATTCCTGATGCGGGTCGAGGACCTGGACCGGGTGAAAGCGGGTGCGGCGCAACGGCAACTCGAGGACCTCGCGACCCTCGGGCTGGACTGGGATCCGCCGGTGGTGTGGCAGTCGCAGCGGTTGCCGTTGTACGAGACCGCCCTCGAGCGCCTCACCGCCGCCGGGCTGACCTACGAATGCTTCTGCACGCGAAGGGAAATACAGCAGGCGGTGACCGCGCCGCACGGCCCGATGGGCGCGTACCCCGGGACCTGCCGGAATCTGACGGACCGGGAAAGACAGCAGCGCCGCGCCGAGGGGCGGCCCGCCGCGCTGCGCCTGCGCGCCGACGTCACCGAATTCACCGTGACCGACCGACTGCTCGGTGAATACCGCGGCGCGGTGGACGATCTGGTGCTGCGGCGCGGCGACGGCACGCCCGCCTACAACCTCGCCGTCGTGGTCGACGACGCCGAACAGGGCATCGACCAGGTGGTGCGCGGCGACGACCTGCTGCCCTCGACCCCGCGCCAGGCGTACCTGGCGACGCTGTTGGGCCTGCCGGTACCCGAATACGCCCATGTACCACTGGTATTGAACCCGGCCGGGCAGCGCCTGGCGAAACGCGACGGCGCGGTCACCCTGCGTGATCGGCTGGCACTCGGCGAAACACCAGGCCAGGTCGTGGGCGCGCTCGCCGCCTCGCTGGGATACAGCGGCGCGCACACCGCCTCGGACCTGCTGGAACGATTCCGGCCGGACACCCTGCCGCACGAACCCTGGCGACTCGACCCTGACGGCTTGTCGCTACCCAGTGCCTGTCCGTAACGTACGCACTCGACCAGATCGACCAGATCCCGAACGAATTCGACGAGGACGGCGAACAATGACGAGCGGTGGGTACGACCCCAACCAATATCCGCAGGGTGGGCAGCCGTACGGGCAGCAGCCTTACGGCCAGCAGCCCCAGCAGCCGTACGGTCAGCAGCCCTACGGGCAGTCCGACCCCTACGGGCAGCAGCCGTCCTACGGTCAGCAGTCCGACCCCTACGCCCAGCAGCCGCAGCAGCCCTACGGGCAGCAGTCGGATCCGTATGCGCAGCAGCAGCCTCCGTCGTTCGGGCAGCAGCCGTCGTACGGCCAGCAGCAGCCGTTCGGGCAGCAGGACTCCTATGGCCAGCAGCCCTACGGGCAGCAGCCGTACCAGCAGTTCCCGGGCGGCAACCAGCCCGGTTACGGCGCACCGGGTTTCGGTGCCGCGCAGCCCGGTGATCTGTGGACCCGCTTCGGCGCCCGCATTATCGACAGCCTGATCGTCTTCGTTCCGGGTGTCATCATCGAGGCGTTCCTCCCCAACAGCATCGCCTGGGCCTGGAGCGTGCTGCTGCCGGTTCTGCTGTTCGGTTACTTCATCCTGATGGAGACCCAGCAGGGCGGCCAGACCCTCGGCAAGAAGCTGCTGGGTCTGCGCGTGGTCGGTCCCGGCGGCGGCCCGATCGATCCCGCCACCTCGGCCAAGCGCAACCTGTACGTCATCGTGGAGCTGATTCCCTGCCTCGGGTGGCTGGTCGGCCTCGGTATGGCGATCTACATCGCGATCACCATCGAGCAGGACCCGAACAAGCAGGGTTGGCACGACAAGTTCGCGGGCGGCACCCAGGTGCTGAAGGGCTGATACCCGGCCACTACGAACAATGGGGCGCATCCGCGAGGATGCGCCCCATTGTTTTTGCCGCACAGTCCTTTTGCCGCACGGCCGCCGGACTAATAGGTCGAGTGCCAGTTCCCGGCGATGACGAGGACCAGCAGGAGCAGCACACCGAGAACGGTGCCGATCGCGCCCACCCAGACACCGCCCAGCGCCAGGCCGCGGCCCTGCTGCTGCGGATTGTTCTTGACCTGGTTGAGCGCAACGATGCCCAGCACCAGGCCGACGACCGAGACCACCGGAATGAAGATGCAGAAGAACAGGCCGGGCAGACCGATGATCGACACGATCAGCGAGGCGATGGCCATCGGATTGGTCTGCTGCGCCGGGGCCCCGTACCCGTAGGGCTGGTAGCCGGGGTAGCCGTAGGCCGGGGGCTGCTGCCCGGCGGCCGGATACCCGGGAGCCGGATTCGCCTGCGGCGGCGTGTAATTCGCCTGCGGCGGCGGATAGTTCGGATACACCGGCTGCGGCGGCGGAGTCAGCGGCGGCGTCTGGTACTGCGGGGCCGAGGTGTAGCCGGCCGGAGGCGGCGTCGATTGCTGGGGCGCCGGTTGCGGTGGCGCCGCGGGCGGGGTTTCGGGCGTGACGCCCTCACCCCCGTACTGTTTCCACCACTCGTCGGAATCGCCGGGACTCGTCATTCGCTCAGCCTAGGCTGTCATTCCCGGAGACACCCACCGGTCGGTGTGTATCGGTCCAGGCAGGGATACTTTCCGCGTGAGTGAATCGAAAACGGTCGATACCGACCGATCTGGACACCCCACGCCGGAACACGCGAGCTTCGCGGACGCGGCTGGGGGCTATTTCACGCCGGTGGCGGTCGCCTTCACGGCCGTCCTGCTTATCTCCAATGTCTGCGTCGCCAAGGGCGTGCAGTTCTTCTCCGGGGAACATGTGTCCTTCGGACCTATCACCGTCCTGCCGCTGACGCTGGACGGCGCGTTCTTCCTCTTCCCGCTCGCCTACGTCATCGGCGATATCCTCAGCGAGGTCTACGGCTTCCGGGCCACCCGACGCCTGGTCTACTACGGGTTCGGCGCGCTGCTGCTGATGATCGCCTGCTTCCAGATCGTCATCAAGCTGCCCGGCAACGACAATCAGAACGCTCAATCGTTCGCCGATGTCCTCGGCCATACCCCGCAGCTGGCCTTCGCCGGTATCGCCGGGTACTTCGTGGGGCAGTTCCTGAACTCGGTCACCCTGGTGCTCATCAAGGAGAAGACCAAGGAGAAGCACCTGTGGGCGCGGCTGCTCGGCTCCACCGTGGCGGGCGAGATCGGCGACACCCTGGTGTTCTGCTCCATCGCCGCCACCGCCATCGGCATCAACACCTTCGGCGACTACCTCAACTACACGATTGTCGGCTTCCTGTGGAAGACCCTCGTCGAGATGTGTGTGCTGCCGATCAGCTACCGCTGCATCGCCTTCCTGAAGAAGCGCGAACCCTCGTACCGCCCGCGTGAGCGCTCGGCCATCTACGAGTAGGGATTTCGGCGCGGTCGCGTCTAATTCCCTTGCAGACCAGGGGCTTTGATGCGGCCGCGCCAGCGGCCCAGGAAATCGGTCTTGTAGTCGTCGAAGTAGCCGCCGTCCAGGCTTTCTCGCACGCGATCGACCAGGCGCACCGTGAACCGCTCGTTGTGGATGGTGCACAGGGTCGCGGCCAGCATCTCCTTCGCCTTGAACAGGTGGTGGATGTAGGCGCGGGTGTAGTTGGCGCAGGTGTAGCAGTCGCAGGTCTCGTCGATCGGCGTGAAGTCCCGCTTGAAGCGGGCGGTATTGATATTGAAGCGGCCCTCGTCGGTGTACAGCGCCGCATTGCGGGCCACCCGTGAGGGATTCACGCAGTCGAAGGTGTCCGCGCCGTGCTCGACCGCGGTGAAAATATCCTCCGGCTCACTGATGCCCAGCAGATGGCGCGGCTTGTGCTCCGGCAGTTCGTCACAGCACCAGCCGACGATGGTGCCCAGATTGTGCTTCTCCAGCGCGCCGCCGATGCCGTACCCGTCGAAACCCGTCCCGGCCTCGCCGCGCAGCGCTTCCAGATCACGACATGCCTTGCGCCGCAGGTCCTCGTACTGCGCGCCCTGGATCACGCCGAACAGCGCCTGATACGGCTTGTGCGAGCGGGCCGCGGTGAGCCGCTCGTGCTCGTCGAGGCAGCGCTTGGCCCAGCGTCGCGTGCGCTCCAGCGATTCCTCCTGGTAGCCACGGGTGTTCATGAGCGTGGTGAGTTCGTCGAAGGCCATCATCACGTCCGCGCCCAGCTGATGCTGGATGCCCATGGACACCTCCGGCGTGAACCGGTGCTTGGAGCCGTCCAGGTGCGAGCGGAAGGTGACGCCGTCGTCGTCGACATGGGCCAGACGCTCCTTGCCCTTGGCGATCACATCGTCGTTCTGCACGCCGACCGATTCCATGGCCAGCACCTTCTTGAACCCGACGCCCAGCGACATCACCTGGAAGCCGCCGGAGTCTGTGAAGGTGGGTCCGCGCCAGTTCATGAACGCGGCCACGCCCCCGGCCTCGTCGACAATGTCCGGACCGGGCTGGAGATACAGGTGATACGCGTTGGCCAGCAGCGCCTGCGAACCGAGTTCCTTCATGGTCTCCGGCAGCACGGCCTTGACCGTCGCCTTGGTACCGACGGGCGTGAAGGCGGGCGTGGCGATCTCCCCATGGGGAGTGCTGATCACGCCCGTCCGACCGTGCCGCCCTTCCAGGCGGGTACCGACCTTGAACGAGAACTCGGAGGGAGAAGACACAAGGCTCATCCTCTCACTCCGTGAAATGAGGACCGGCCCGCACCATTGGGTGCGGGCCGGTCCGGCTTGGCTGGGTCAGGATTTGCTGAGCGCCACCGCGTCCGGTTCGGGATCGTCCACATTGTTGCCCTCGCCATCGGTGATGGCGGCGGCGAACTGGGCGTTGTAGAGCCGCGAGTACGCGCCGCGCTCGCGCAGCAGCGTCTCGTGGGTGCCCTGCTCGACGATGTGGCCCTTCTCCATCACCACGATGGTGTCGGCGTCGCGGATCGTCGAAAGCCGGTGCGCGATCACGAAACTCGTGCGATCCCGGCGCAGCGCCGCCATGGCGTGCTGCACCAGCAGCTCGGTGCGGGTGTCGACCGAACTGGTCGCCTCGTCCAGGATGAGGATGGACGGCTTGGCCAGGAACGCCCGCGCGATGGTGATGAGCTGCTTCTCACCGGCGCTGACGCCGGAGCCCTCTTCGTCGATGACGGTGTCGTAGCCCATCGGCAGCGCGTGCACGAACCGGTCCACGTAGGCGGCGCGGGCGGCGTCCAGGATCTCCTCGTCGGAGGCGTTCGGATTGCCGTAGGCGATGTTCTCCTTGATGGTCCCGCCGAACAGCCAGGTGTCCTGCAGCACCATGCCCATGCGCGAACGCAGGTGATCACGGGTGATGCGGGTGATGTCGACGCCGTCGATGGTGATCGCGCCGGAATCCACCTCGTAGAACCGCATGAGCAGGTTGACCAGCGTGGTCTTGCCCGCGCCGGTCGGCCCGACGATGGCCACCACATGCCCGGGTTCGGCCACCAGCGAGAGGTTCTCGATGATCGGCGTCTCCGGCTCGTAGCGGAACGACACGTCCTCGAACGCCACCCGCCCGCGATCCACCGGCCGCGAATCCTCCGGATCCGGATCCGCCGACTGCTCCTCGGCGTCCAGGATCTCGAAGATCCGCTCCGCCGAGGCCACACCCGACTGCAGCAGGTTCATCATCGAGCCGATCTGGGTGAGCGGCTGGGTGAAGCCGCGCGAGTACTGGATGAACGCCTGCACCTCACCCAGCGACAGATTGCCCGACGCCACCCGCAGGCCGCCGACCACGGCGATCAGCACGTAGTTCAGGTTCCCGAGGAACATGATGGCGGGCATGATCAAGCCGGAGATGAACTGCGACTTGAACGACGAGTTGTAGAGCTTGTCATTGGTCTCGTCGAACCGCTCGCCGACCTCGCGCACGCGGCCGAAGGCGCTGACCACCTCGTGACCGGTGAAGGCCTCCTCGACCTGAGCGTTCACCTCACCGGTGAACTTCCACTGATCCACGAAGTGCGGCTTGGAGCGCTTGGCGATCTGCGCGGTCACGATGACCGCCAAAGGCACTGTGAGCAAAGCGATCAGGGCCAGGATCCAGGAGATCCAGAACATCATGATCAGGATGCCGATCACCGACAGCACATTGATGATCAGCTGAGACATGGTCTGCTGCAGCGTCTGCGCCATATTGTCGACGTCATTGGTGACGCGCGAGAGCACATCGCCGCGCGGCATGGAGTCGAAGTAGCGCAGCGGCAGCCGGTGCAGCTTCTCCTCGATCTGCGCGCGCAACCGCTTCACGGTCCGGTTGATCACGATGATCAGCAGCTGCGCTTCCAGCCAGCCGAACACCGCCGCGCCGATGTAGAGCGCCAGCACCCAGGCCAGCACATGGCCGACCGCGGTGAAATCGATTCCCGTGCCGGGAATCACGTTCATGCTCGACAGCATGTCCGCGAAGGTATTGTTGCCGCTCGCGCGCAGCCCCTCGACCAGTTCGTCCTTGCTGCGCCCGGCGGGCAGCTGCTTGCCGACCACGCCGTCGAAGATGAGGTTGGTGGCCTTACCCAGGATCTGCGGGCCCAGCGTGTTGAGCACCACCGAGCCCACGGCCAGCAGGAAGACGACGATCAGATACGCCTTGTCGGGCGCGAGCATGCGCAGCAGGCGCTTGAGCGACGGGCCGAAGGACTTCGCCTTGGCATCCGGCGCACCGGGATTGACGCCTCCGGGCCTCATCGCACCTCCTCCGCGCTGAACTGCGACTCCACGATCTCGCGGTACTCGTTGCAGTCCCGCATCAATTCGTCGTGGGTGCCGATCCCGGCCATCGCGCCGTCCTCCAGCACCACGATCTGATCGGCGTCGCGGATCGTCGAGATCCGTTGCGCCACAATGATGACCGACGCGTTCGAGGTCTCCGGCCTCAGGGCGTCGCGCACCCGCACATCGGTGGCGACGTCCAGGGCGGAGAAGCAGTCGTCGAACAGGTAGATGCGCGGCCTGCGCACCAGTGCGCGGGCGATGGCCAGGCGCTGACGCTGACCACCCGACACCGTCGTACCACCCTGTGCGACAGGCGTTTCCAGGCCCTGCGGCATCTCACGCACGAAGTCGGCGGCCTGCGCGATCTCCAGCGCGTGCCACAACTCCTCGTCGGTGGCCTCCGGCCTGCCGTAGCGCAGGTTCGAGGCCACGGTGCCGGAGAACAGGTACGCCTTCTGCGGCACCAGGCCGATCTCCGAACGCAGCGCCTCCAATTCGAGGTGCCGCACATCGGTGCCGCCCACGTACACCGCGCCGTCGGTGACATCGATGAGCCGCGGG